>JAGWQP010000387.1 GCA_028876805.1 Acidobacteriota bacterium
AGAATTGGAAGTGGCCGAACCCTGGCCGATGGTCCAGAGCCCCGAACTGCAGGCCCTGATCGATTGGACCCGGCGCAACCTGACTCCTTGAGATACGGCCATGAAGACGGTTTTCGTTGACGTCGACACACAGCTCGATTTTCTTTATCCGGCCGGTGCTTTGTATGTTCCAGGCGGCGAGCGCATCGTGGACGCCATCGCATGCCTGAACCGCTACGCGGCCGGCCGGGGGATGCGGGTCGTTTCCACCGCCGACGCCCACGCCGAAAACGACCCCGAATTTGCCACCTGGCCGCCGCATTGCATCGCTGGAACTGCCGGCCAGCACAAGGCAGCTGCCACGCTGCTTGAGAAACGCGTCGTGATGCCCAACCGCGACTGCGCCGTGGCCTTCGATGACGCGCAGCAGATCATCGTGGAGAAACAAACAGTCGACGTGTTTGCGTCTCACAATCTGCGCCGCGTTCTCGACGCCCTGAATGCCGATCGCTACGTCGTGTACGGAGTGGTCACCGAAATCTGCGTGTGGTTTGCCGCCCGCGGCTTGCTCGCCTTGAAAAAGCCCGTGACGATTGTCACCGGGGCCGTCAAGGAATTGCGCGCGGAAGACGCCGCCCGCGCTCTCGACGAAATCCGCTCCTTAGGCGGTAAGGTTTCGACCGTCGCCGACGTGTGCCTCGATTAACGACTCACTCCCGCCGGCTCTCGGACTCATGGGCTTCTTCCGCCAGAACGACTTAATCGCCAGAAAAACGGAGCCTGCTAGCAGCGAGCCATCCCGCAGCAGCGTCCAGGGCGAAATCGCCTCGCCAGGACCGAAGCATCCGCAGTCGATCGTCTCCCCGTGAACCGACGCCCGCACCATCAGCCCGAAGAACAATGCGAGCAGCGCAGATGCCGCGAGGGTCGACACTCTGCGCCAGAATCCCACAATCAACAGCAACCCCAGGGCCAGTTCCGCCCACGGTAGGGTCCGCGCCACCGCCAGCACCCCCCATTGCGGCAGCACGTGATAAGCGTCAACCGAGATCGCAAACAGCGACCAGGGCTCGCGCAGCTTGGTCCACGCCGAGTAAACGAACACACCGCCTACTACCAGCCTCAGCAGCAGGTGGATGGCCCAGCCGGCTCTACTTGAGAAGGTCATCGAGAAAACGCCGCAGCAGGTCGTAGTTGAGCGAGCCGCCGATCGGATATTTCTTTCCACCCCGGACGATGATCATGGTGGGCGTCTGGTTCACACGCTCCTGCTGCCCTTCCTGGACATCCGAGTTGATCTCCTGCAGAATCGAAGGGTCCTTCGCCAAAGCCTGGACTTTTTTCTGTTCTGCCGGCGACAGCACGCTGGCGACGATCTCAAACACCTTGCCGCTTTCCTCCCAGGAGGGCTGATTCTGGAACAGGGCGTCGGCCACCTGCTCATACTTGCCGACGCGCGCTGAAGCGCAGGCGTAGGCCGCGGCTTCGCGAGAAAACTTGTGCATGTTCAACGGAAATTCCTTATACACCAGGTATGCCTTTCCGGGGTTGATGTAGTCCCGTATCAGCAAAGGCAGTTGCTGCATGTGAAGCGCCCGGCACGCCGGGCACTGAAAATCGCTGAACAGCTCGATCGTCAGCGGCGCTCCCGGATTCCCGAACGACTTCGCCCGGTCGGCCTCCGCAAAGACCACCGATGGCATTAACGCCAAAAGCAGAAAGACAGGCAGCTTCATAGTGTAATCTTATTGTACCCGCATCGGACACGCCCGGACCGGCCTGGAGGTGTCCCGCAGTGAAAATGTCAAAAGCGCACAGGGCTGCCGGCCCGCGACACCCAGTCCACGGAAGGGCTCGCGGGTTCTCGTTGCTACGTCTTCGCTCTGGACGTGTGGATCTGGCACGGTGTTTGTGGCCGGACAAAGAAGAACACCCAGCGTTCGGCGACGCCAGAAAGGAGAGCGCTTCCTAGATCGGCCGCCAAATCGTGGCTCAGAGTCAGTTGTTGCCGGAGGGCCACGGGACCCCGCTCGATGCCAGAGTCGCCAACGCAGCCGCCGCGGCAGGCTTGGAACCGGCACTGGAACCAGGACATGTTGTCCATTCTCGGGTCTGGAAGAACGCCACACTGACCCACCCGCTAGACGAGGTTGTTTGGTCACCGCTAGGAGATTGGAGTCGATCTCGGTTCCCAGGAAGCCGATCCAGGGAGCTGATAGGGCGATCATCATCAGACATAAGCCGGTCGTGCCGGTCGCCGCGTTCGGACTTACCGCGCCCGGCTCGCTTTTCAGTGAACACGAGGCGCGTGCAATCTTTCGCCTTGTGGATCATCGAGTGCATCACTTCGTGAGCTTTGCCAACCCGGCGTTCGAGTTGTTCGCAGTACTGCCCGAGATCAACCGGCTGCCCCGCCACCCGCGCTCCAGGCGGTCCGCGCCACGCTGGCCACGATAGTACCGACGGCTGGCCAGCGCCACGTCGTAGGCGATCTCCGACCCTTCGAAAATGAGCGGTTGGTCTGCGATCGGCAGGATCAATAACCGAGCTACCGGCGGACAGGCCCAAAAACACGTCGGCGCCTTGCATCGCTTCGGTGAGCGGCCGTGACGCATTGTGCCCGGCAGAACGAGCTTGGTACGGGGTTCATCTGGTCCCGGCCTTCCTAGTTGACGCCCTTGTCGCACATCACGATGTTCTCGCGAGGCGCACTCCGCCCTGATGTAGTGCGGCGCGCACGGCAACCCCCAGAGACAACCTTCCCTCGGCCGATCTTCTTGCGGGGTTTCCAGCGCATTCAGCAACCCCGCACTCGAAATGATCGCCCTTGCTGGTCGTCGTTAACACCGGGAAGGTCATAGTTTTCCGCAATGCAATCGACAGCCTGCCGGCTGGCGCGGGGAATGGTATTCGAGCGCGTCTTCAGGCCGGATAAATGAAATCGGTTTTGCTCAACGCAAGCCCCTTCGGGTTACCTGCAGGCCCTGCACGGTGAGGACCGGTGATGCCACTGTTACGATGCACCCCGCTGGCTCTTGACCTCGAGGTGCAAGAGCCGCTCGGCATTCCGGCGGTAGATCCGGTCCTTTTCGTCACCCGTCAGGCCCAGTCCCTCGATCACTCGGATGGTCTCACGGATGTAGAGTCCCGGTTTCGGCTCAAAGGGCACATCGGAAGCGAACACTACGTGGTCGACCCCGAAGAACTCCAGCCCGCATTTGGTCGCAGCCGCCGCGCCGAACAGCGCCGTGTCCCCATAGAACAGGCGGAAGTAATCGATGGGGCGCTTCTTCATCGACTTCAGCAGCACCGTGTAGTCCACGTCCGAGGTGCGCGAGCCCAATTGATCCCACCCGTAACCAACGCGTCCCTCAAAATAAGGAATCATCCCGCCCAGATGGTGCGTAATGATTTTAAGGTTAGGAAGCCTGTCGAACAGGCCCGAAAAGACGATGCGCGACATGGCCGCGCTGGTCTCGTACGGCCAGCCGAACGTCCACCAGATTTCATATTTGGAACGGTCTTCGGTCTTGTAGTCGGAAAAGTCCGTACCGCGGGCGGGATGCAGCCAAATCGCATGATCGCGACGCGCCGCCTCGTTGAATAAGGCCGCGAATTCGGGCGAATCGAGCGGTTTGCCGGCCACGTTGGTAAAGATCTGGAAACCCTGCGCGCCGAGTTGCGTCACCGCCCGGTCGAATTCCTTCACCGCTGCGTTTGGGTCATTCAACGGCAACGATGCGGTGAAGCCAATGAAGCGGTCCGGATATTTGCTCACCAGCTCGGCGAAACCGTCGTTGGCGATTTGAGCCAGGAGTGGCGACTTATCAGGCGGCGCCAGCGCCTCAAGCGGCGGTGCTGGCAGCGATAGGAATTGGCGGTATTCGCCAAACTCGTCCATCACCCGAAAACGCGCGTCCAGATTCGCGATCGTGGGGACGTTCTGCACGCGCTTTCCAATGTCCTTATGGCCTGGAACATTAATAAATTCATCGAAATAGCGTTTCGGAAAAAAGTGATTAAACAGGTCGATTTTCATGGGCAAGGCTCATTATATCCGATCATTCCACGGCGGTCCTTGATCGGACCTGATGCGCGGTCCCCGGCAGTGGCAAAGGTGGCGCGGCACGTTGCCGATCAGGTCAGCCGATCGGGGTAATTCAGAGACCTAAGCGGCCATTCCTTCACGTTCAGGGTTCGGCGGGGCGCGTCGCATTGAGGAGCGTGTGACTTTGACGGGGCCGACGCTGCTCCACCTACTCGAATAGGCCATAAGTCCGAACGTTGACCAAATCCTGGTTTGAACTTATTGGGAAAACTGGTACCGCAAATGGGCATACCCTGGCTGCCGTAGGCCGCCCACCACATCCTGCCTTTGATTAATCCATGACCTGCAACTCGGGACAGCGCCGTCTTGTTTTTGGTAAAGCGTGTGAGATCAGCCGGTCTTCTTGAGAGCTTCCGCCGCCGGTCGATCCCCTTAGCGCCACCTCGTGGCACACAGCGCAATATTTCTTGAATAAGTCGCCATTCAAGGTTTCGGTAGACCGCGCATATCGCTTCTTGATGGTCTTCGTGCCCCGGTCTTCCTTGGCATAGGCCGTAAGGTCACAGCCGAGAGAAAATTTCCCGCCTGCGAGTCGTCTTCGTCTTGGCGCCGCGCTGGATACTGGACCGAAAATGGTACACAATCGCCGGCTCCTTTGGAGCTTGCGCGAATCGGGAGTGGTTGGTTACAGTGAAGAGGTTATTCTACGCTGCAAGCGCCCGTAGCTCAGTTGGATAGAGCGTCTGGCTACGAACCAGAAGGTCGGGAGTTCGAATCTCTCCGGGCGCACCATGAAATCAATTGCTTAGAGGCCTCTTCACGGGCCTCACCTTGAAATCCGTAGCCTCAGACGTAGCCACAGGGTTCAAAATGGTATCCATTCGCGCCGCCACCTCTCGTTTCGTCTGATCCAGGACATGAGCGTACGTCTGCAAGGTGAATGAAACGCTACTTTGCGCAAGAAGCTCCGAGACATAACGCGGGCTCACGCCCTGAGCGAGCAAGAGTGTTGC
>JAGWQP010000388.1 GCA_028876805.1 Acidobacteriota bacterium
GCCATCCCGAGAAAATCGTCGACTTCGGTTATCGCGGTATTCACGAAACCGCGCTCAAGGCCAAGTCGCTCATCGGGGCCTATTACGGTCGTTCTCCCCGCCTCTCTTATTGGAACGGCTGCTCGACAGGCGGCCGGCAGGGACTCAAAGAAGCGCAGCGTTTTCCGGAAGATTTCGATGGCATCGTGGCCGGAGCTCCCGCCAACTACGAAACGCACCTCCATGCGTGGACGGTCGCAGTGGGGATGGCGGCGATCAAAGGCGATCAGAACATACTTCCGGCGAGCCTCATGCCAGCAATCCATCGGGCGGTGCTGGCTTCCTGCGACTCCGCCGACGGCCTCCACGACGGCCTGTTGAATGATCCCCGCAAGTGCGCGTTCGATCCCTCCACTCTGCTGTGCCGGGGCGCGGCGAATGAGAACTGCCTGACGGCCGACCAGGTGGAGGCCGTGAAGAAGTTATACGCCCCTTTGAAGACCAAAGCCGGCGAGTTGATCTTCCCCTCCTTTGAGCCGGGCAGCGAACTCGGCTGGCCCATCATGGTGAGCGCCAAAGCGCCGAATGCCATCGGCCAGGACACTTTCCGCTACCTAACCTACGGTGATCCCAATTGGGACTGGCACACCTTCGACCCCGATCGCGACACGGCGGCCGCCGATCGGAAGGATAACGGCAGCATCAACGCCATCGATCCCGAACTCTTTAAGTTCAAAGCTCGCGGCGGCAAGCTGCTCATGTACCATGGCTGGAACGATCAGCTCATCGCTCCCGAGAACAGCATCAATTACTATTCAAGCGTCCTCCACAAGATGGGCTCGAAGCAGGAGAGCTGGTACCGCCTGTTCATGGTGCCGGGCATGCAACACTGCGGCGGAGGTCCCGGCGCCAACCAGGTCAACTGGATGGCGGCACTCGAGCGCTGGCGTGAATCCGGCGCGGCTCCCGACGAAATCACCGCGGCGCATGTTACTGGAACGGCCGTCGATCGCACGCGTCCACTGTGCCCGTATCCGCAGGTGGCGACCTACAAAGGCGTCGGCAGCATCAACGACGCCGCCAACTTCGCGTGCAAAACCCCGTAAGGCGGCTCTGGCGCAGGTTACTGGGCCCTGGCTAGCGTGGTCACGACGTCGTCCATGAAGTCGATGGCCTCGTTGAAGGATTTCACCAGGATCCGCTCATCGCGGCCGTGGGCCCGCACATCGTCTTCATCGAAGAAGATGCCGCTGACCCCGAACGTGGGGATGCCGGCGCCTCTCAGGTAGAGCCCGTCGGTCGCGCCGGTCTCCATCTGCGGAACAACCGGAATTCCGGGCCAGCTCTTGAGGGTGGCAGCCGTGACCGCCCTCAACACTTGCGGGTTCATCGGAGGGTACACGCTGGCTTTGGCCGGCGTCATGACCGTGACCCGGACCTTGGGGTCGTCCACTAGTGTTTGGAGTGTTTGCTCCACTTCCTCAGCCCGGTCGACCGGCAGCATACGGCAATTCACCACTGCCGTGGCCATCTGGGGCAGCGCGTTCTCCGCGTGGCCGCCGGAGAGCAGGGTGGCGACGCAGGTCGTGCGTAGCAAGGCATTAAACAGCGGCGTCGCAGAGAGGCGGGCTACCACGGCCAAATCATCGGAATTCTCGACCACCGTCTTCATGTCGGCGCCCAGCTGCCCTCCGTAGAGCGGTGCCATCCGCTCGAAATTTGCGCGAGTGACATCAAACAGGTGGACCGGAAAATCGAACTGTGCAAGGCGCGTCAGCGCCCCCGCGAGGTGATAGATGGCGTTGTCCTTGATGGGCAGGGAACTGTGGCCGCCGGGATTGGCGGATTCTAGCTTGAAGCTGACGAAGACCTTCTCCGCCGCTTGAACGGCCATGAAGAGACGTTTACCGTTCTTGATGTGGCCGCCGCCGCTGTCGGCGTTCACGCAAAACTCGGCGTCGATCCAATCGCGATGATTCTTCAGCAGCCAGTCGATTCCATTCGCGGGGCCTCCCTCCTCGTCGGTGGTCAAGGCGAGAACGAGATCGCGCGCCGGCCGGAATCCGTTGCTCTTCAAGCGCAGAAACGTGGTAACCAGAATTGCCGCATCACCCTTCATATCCTCGGTCCCGCGGCCATAGAAGTAGCCGTCCTGCTCGCGCAGTTGGAACGGGTCGAACGACCAATCGGAGCCGTTAGCTTCCACGACGTCGAGATGGCCGATGAAAAGAATGGGGCGGGCCGCGCCGGATCCGTGCAATCGCACTACCAGGTTGTGTTTTCGCGGCGCGGGGCCGTCTACATGGATATCGCCTTCCGGGAATCCCGCGACGCGAAACCGCATCGCCAGAACTTCAGCTGCGCGAGTGGTGTCGCCCGCCGAATCGGTGGTATTGATCTCGATCAACTCTTTGAGAATCGCGCGTGCGAGCGGCTGCCGCCCTTCCTGTGCACTGAGCGAGACGACAGCTAGCAGGGCGGCGGAAAGGCGCATAGCCTCATCGTAGCGCCTTAGTCGAGCAGGTGCCGGTATTGCCGCGGATCGAGCCCCAAGCGCTCCATCTGGTGCCGCAGTTCCGGGCGTAGGGTTTCCGGCGTGTTGCGGACCCAGGCTGCGATCACGGTCTCAACACCCACACGGCTGTGACCATCGTCTTCAGCTATCATCTCAGCGGTGGAGCGGAGCCGGGCTTCGGTCTGTTCTCGCACAGGCCGGGGTGTTTCGGCCAGCAGCTGGTTGAGAAAGTCCTCCGCAGCGTCGTTCCAGTTCATAAGATGGACCCGATTGTACAATATCGGGTTTCCAAAAATCGGCCGACGCGTTATGATTGCGGTTGACTCCCCCGATCAAACGAGAAGGAACTCGTGAAATCTGTACAGAACCCCATCATTCTGGAGACTCACCTTCCGGGCCTCGAACCGTATACCCGCGGCAAAGTGCGCGACGTGTACCAGGTGGCCGATCGCCTGCTGATCGTTGCCACCGACCGGATTTCGGCGTTTGATTACATCCTGCCCACGGGCATCCCCGACAAAGGTCGCGTGCTGACGCAGCTGTCGATCTTCTGGTTTGACTTCCTGCGGGAGATGACTCCGACCCATTTCCTGACGGCGCGTGTCGAGGACTATCCCGAGCCCCTGCGGCGGCACGCCGACCAGTTGGAAGGCCGTTCCATGCTGGTCAAACGTGCCCGCATGGTGGATATCGAATGTGTGGCTCGCGGTTACTTGTCCGGATCGGGCTGGAAGGAATATCAGCAGCACGGGACGGTCTGCGGCATTGCGCTACCGCCCGGTCTCCGAGAATGCGACCGGTTGGCCGAACCGATCTTCACGCCCGCCACCAAAGCCCAAACTGGGCATGATGAAAATATCTCGTTTGAAACCATGGCCGGGCTGATCGGCGCCCCGCTCGCCGCGCGGCTGCGCGATCTCACGCTGGAAATTTACACCCGCGCCGCCCGGTACGCCGAGACCAAGGGGATCCTCATTGCCGACACCAAATTCGAGTTCGGTTTCGTAGGAAGCGAGTTAGTGCTCGGTGATGAAGTGCTCACACCGGATTCGTCGCGGTTTTGGCCAGCGGAATCCTACCAGTCGGGTGGGCCGCAGTTCTCATTCGATAAGCAGTTCGTGCGCGACTATCTCGAATCCATCGCTTGGAACAAGCAACCGCCGGCGCCGCCGTTGCCCGCGGAGGTCGCTGCGCGCACGAGCGAGAAGTACCGGCAGGCATATTCCGTACTAACCGGTCGTCCGTTATGAATTGGCTGGACGTGGTACTGGGGCTGATCGTCGTCGCCTCCGTAGTCGCCAGTTTCCGCAAAGGGCTGTCGCGCGAACTCATCGGCTTGGCTTCGGTGTGTGTCGGCTTACTTCTGGGGATCTGGCTGTATGGATTCGTGGGCGGCTATCTGGTACCCTACCTCAGTTCTCAACCGGTAGCGAATTTTGCGGGGTTTGCCATCGTGTTTTGCGGCGTGATGTTGGCCGGCAGCATCTTGGGTGTGATGGTTGGGAGAGTTCTCACCGTCACAGGCGTTTCGTTTTTCGACCACGCGCTCGGAGCGGGATTCGGTGTCTTGCAGGGGATTCTGGTTTCGGTTGCGGTGGTAACGGGGATCATGGCGTTCTCGCATAGTGAGCGGCCGCCGGAGTCGGTGGTTCGTTCCCGGATGGCTCCCTACATGGTGGATGCGGCCCGTGTCGTTGTAGCGCTCGCCCCCCACGATTTGAAGGAGAGCTTTCGGAAGACATACGCAAGCGTAAAGACGGCCTGGGCAGAGGCTGCGCGGAAGGGAATCCGGAGTTCGCCGGGCGGGGAAAAGACAAAGAATGAAAGACAGATTTGACGGGCTCGTGGATCAGTTGCTGGCGGGAAATATCTTCTTGGAAGAGGCGATTGAAGTTCTCGAGAAGAACATGATTCAGCGCGCCCTGGAACGATATGGCGGCAATCAGTCGGCGGCCAGCAAACAACTCGGAATCCACCGCAATACGCTGCAGCGGAAGCTGGTCGAGTATGGCTTGGACAACGGCCACAAACGCATCCGTCCCAAGCCGGCGGCGCGGGCCCGGCGCCCGCCGAAACCCAGGGCTGGCGCCGCCTGACGATGGATCTGCTGATCTTCGATCTGGACGGCACTTTGATTGACTCCAAGCTCGATCTCGCCCTGGCGGTGAACGCCACCCGCGCCCACATGGGTATGCCGCCGCTTGAAGTGGATCAAGTCTCCACCTACGTCGGCAACGGCGCCCCCATCTTGATCCGCCGCGCGCTCGGGGAACAGGCGACGGAGGCCGAAATTGAAGAAGCCCTCGAATTTTTCCTGGAATACTATCGCGCGCACGAGCTCGACAACACGAGGCTCTATCCCGGCGTGAGCCAATCGCTTGACCGTTTGTATGCGGCCGGCAAGCGGCTCGCCGTGCTGACCAACAAGCCGGTCGCCATGAGCCGCGCGATCGTGGAAGGGCTGGGGGTCGGCGCCCGATTCTTCCGGGTTTACGGCGGCAACAGTTTCGACTTCAAGAAGCCGCATCCCGTTGGCGTGGAAGCGCTGTTGACGGAGACCGGCGTCGGCCGCGCGCGCACACTCATGATCGGGGACAGCTCGGTAGACATCCAGACCGCCCGCAATGCCGGCGTTTCCAGTTGCGGAGTCACCTACGGCTTTGCACCCCAGACTCTTCACGACCCGGCTCCTGATCTGCTGGTGGATCGAATCGAGACGCTGGTCGATTGGGTGCTCAATGGCGAGCGAGAACGCCGGTAGAAATTCCTCCTCCTCACTCCCGACGTTCCGGATTTGGCCGACACCCGACGGCCAGCAGCGGGCCAGCTACAATCGGAACTATGGATTTGAGCTATCCGATCGGTCCGTGCGAGTACCCCGAGGTCGTTTCGTCGGCGGCGCGCAAACAGCACATCGAGGAACTGGCTGCGGCTCCCACCCACTTTCGAGAGGCCGCGCGCGGGCTGAACGACGCTCAGCTGGATACACCGTACCGACCCGGCGGTTGGACCGTTCGCCAACTGGTTCACCATTTTGCCGACAGCCACATGAACGCCTACATTCGCTTCCGGCTGGCGCTGACCGAGGACGAACCGACCATCCGGCCTTACGACCAAGAGAAATGGGCGAAACTGGTAGATGCCACGACACTGCCGGTCGAGGTATCGCTTCAAATGATCGAATCGCTCCACCGCCGGTGGGTAGCGCTGCTCAGTTCGCTGTCCGACGCGGACTTCGCCCGCCGCCTGCGGCACCCCGAATTGGGCGTGCTGCGGCTGGACACCTATTTGGCTTCCTATGCCTGGCACTGCCGCCATCATGCGGCTCACATCACTTCGCTCCGGGTTCGGCTGAACTGGAAATAAGGCGACTCCCGTCTGGCCCTGTCTGGCGTCTCATCCTGGGGAGGCGATGCCTGGGAACCACTGTATAATAAATAAAGGGAATATTTTAACCCTTTCGCACTTATGAGTAGCCGCATTAAATACACCGTCGTGAGCGCTTCGGCATGTCTCACGGTTTTACTCTTGATCGGGACCGTGCTGGGCCAAGGCGCGTCGCAGGACGACACCTACAAACACCTCGGCGTTTTCACCGACGTGGTTTCGCGCATCAAAAGTGAATATGTCGAGGAACCCGACATGAAGAGCGTGACGCTCGGCGCCTTGAACGGCATGCTCGAAGCCATCGATCCGTTCGCTAGCTACTTGAACGCAGATCAGTACAAGGACTACCTCAAAAACCGGGACGTGCGGCGGTCGGATGTCGGGCTGATCCTGTCGAAAAAATTTGGCTACGTTGCGGTGGTAGGAGTGGTGCCCGGGTCCCCGGCCTCGAAGGCTGGGTTTTCGACCAACGATATGATTGAAACCATCAAGGGCATCGCCACCCGCGATATGCCGCTGGCTTATGCCAACCTGCTGTTGCAGGGCGATCCAGGCAGCAGTGTGGAGCTGACCGTCGTGCGCGTACAGCGGCCGGAACCCCAGACTGTGAAGTTGGTCCGCGCGAACTCCGTGGACTCACCGGTGGAGGATCGCCTGCTGGCGGGTCAGGCCGGTTATCTGAAGCCAGGCGCGCTCACTTCGGCTACGCTGCGAGAGACCGCAGCCGATATCGACAGGCTGCAGAAGCAAGGTGCCCAAAAGCTAATCCTGGACCTCCGTAATACGGCGGTTGGTTCGCCGCAAGACGGAATGGGCCTCGCTAACTTGTTTCTGAGCAAAGGCCGCCTGACGTACCTGCAGGGCCAGCGGGTGCCGCGGCAGAACTTCGACGCAGACTCTTCCAAAACCGTCACCAATCTTCCGTTGGTGGTCTTGACGAACCGCGGCACCGCGGATGGGGCCGAGGTCGCGGCAGCCGCCTTGCAAGACAATAAACGGGCGCAGCTCGTCGGCGAGCGGACCTATGGCGATGCCTCGCTGCGTCGCGCCATCACGATGGATGATGGAGGGGCGATCATTCTATCGGTGGCGAAGTACTACTCTGCGGATGGCAAGGCAATCCAGGACAACGGCGTAACCCCGGGGACTCTAGTTGCGGAAGCGGAGCCGGCACCCGAAGTTGACGACAACGGCGAACCTCTCACGGCTCCAAGCCAGCCACCGCAGCAGCCGCAA
>JAGWQP010000389.1 GCA_028876805.1 Acidobacteriota bacterium
ACCGCGAACGAGGGCACGCGGGCGTAGACCTTGAGCGGCGACCAGGGGCGGAGGCCCTCGCGAACCTGCTCGGGGAACTGGCTGGGATCGCCCGCCACCTGAAAAGCCTCCTGGGCCATTTCGCCAGCCACCTGATGATTGCCGTGCCCGTCGGTGGCGGCGCCGATGAACACCGAGGTGACGACCAGGGGGCGCGTCATGCGAATCACTCGTACGAGATCCGATAGCACACGCTCGCGCGACCACTTCCCGAGTGCCTCCTCGCGTGTTTTTGAGAAGCCGTAATCGATAGCGCGTGTCCAGAACTGCTCGACGCCGTAGTAGCGATCGGCCGCCAGCAGTTCCTCAGTACGCACCAGGCCCAAAGCGTCGTACAGGTCAGGCGACATGGCGTTTTGCCCGCCTTCACCCCGGTTCAGCGTCAACAGCACGGCGCGGGCCCCGGCTCCCCGTGTTTCGTAGGCGAGCATGCCGCCATCTTCGTCGTCGGGATGCGCGGTCACCATGAGCAGGCTGGCACGTGTCTGCAAGGCGCTTAGCCACCGCGAGAGTCCCGCGGCGCCGCGATCGACCTCCACCGGCAGCGCGTCCGCCGAGGCCTGCCCTGGGCTTGGCGCTTGGGCGCGCAGTACCCCGAACCAACCCAAGACGCCCGCGAGCCCGACTGCGCTCGCGGTAACAAAACGATTCCGCACCTTCCGCCTCCCGGCAACCGGCCTGAACCAGGGAAATCCGACCCAGCGCTCTTGCTTAAGGTATATCATGCCGGCGCACGCCGGAGTCACCGCGCGCCTTCTCTTGACTCGTGTCTCTAAAGGTGTTACCCAACATTTAAGGACACTCGATTTAGGCTCGCTGGAAAAGGGGGTAGCTTATAACATGTTAGATCGACGAACGGCCGGTAGACCGCTTCTTGTAGCCGGTTGGTGCATGATTACCGTCGCCTTACCGCTCGCATGGGCGCAAACGCAAACCATCAACGGTACGGTTCGCGGCCGCGTCACGGATCCCCCGGGAGCCGCCATACCGGGAGCGCAGGTCACCGTCAAAAACGACGCCACCGGTTTCGAACGCTCGCAATCAACCGGCGAGGACGGCTTCTACGTGCTTCCTAATCTGCCACTGGGGACGTACACGGTGACCATGCAAAAGCAGGGATTCGAGGCGCAGCGACGACCTGGGGTTATCCTTAACGCCGGAGCGGAGGTGACTCTCGATGGGCAGCTCGCGGTGGGCTCAGTCAGCACCATAGTGGAAGTCACAGGCGGCGCGCCGGTTGTCGATCCGGCGCAGGTCAATATCGGCCGAACCATCGGTCTCGAGGAAGTGGACAACCTCCCGCTCACCTCGCGCAATCCCTACAACTTCATCATCTTCCAGCCGGGCGTCAGCGGCCATCCGAATCCCGAACTCGGCATTCCGCGCACCGTCAACACAAACGGTCTGCTGGACCGCATCAACTACCAGTTGGATGGGATGGTAGACACCGAAACCGACCGATACGGCCTGCGCTTGTTTCCTATTTCCGACATCTACGTACGCGAGGTGCAGACTGTCTCCAACAGCTTTGCGCCGGAGTACGGCGGCACGGCGGGCAACATCTACAACGTCATCACCAATTCCGGGACCAACGGTTTTCACGGCGAGTCTTACTTTATCGGCCGTCCGCCGGACGCTAGCGCGCGAACGATCCTGCTGGCTTCCAGCAAGCCGGCAGCGGCGATCGATCTGCACGATTACGCCTTCAACGGGGGTGGTCCGATCCACAAGGACAAGCTTTTCATCTTCGGCGGCTACGAACACCTCTTGCGCGGCACACCAGTCCCCACGACCATCGATCCAAACGCAGCGTCCCAGATCGGACTCGCGCCTGACCTACTGGCTACCGCCCCCACTGTGCAGCACGTGCAGTTTCTGAACCTCCGCGGGGACTGGATCATCAACCAGAAGAATCAGCTGTTCCTCCGTTATAACTATTTCCGCAACGAGTATCCGTTCAATACGCAGAACGGAAATTCGAATGCGCTGAACGCGGCCGTGGACTTCCGGGACCGCGCCCATGTTGTTGGCCTCCAGCTGCTCACCACCATTTCACCCACCGCGCTCAATGAGCTGCGTTTCTCCGAGCCTTATCGCAACGAAGCCCACATTCCCGACCCGCTCACCGGGCCTGGACCGGAGGTCATGATCCCCCAAGTAGCCACCTTCAACGGCACCCACTCGGCGGGCGACCGTTTTGCCGAGAAAATTCCCAGTTTCAGCGACACTTTCACCAAGATTTCCGGCCGGCACACCGTCAAAAGCGGCTTCGGGTGGCAGGAGAACAACGACAACCAGGTGGGGGACGTTTATAGCAGCTACACGTTCTCCAGCATCGCTAAATACCTGCAGGCGAAAAGCGGCGCGGACCCTTTTGCGTACACGCAGTTTACGACGGTGCTGGGCGTGCCGGGCGCCAGCTACAAGTCGTATTTCTTTCATTTCTTCGCGCAGGACAGCTGGCAGGTCCGTCCGAACCTGCTTCTGATTTACGGCTTGCGCTGGGACCGCTTCCAGGCGCCGGACGGCATGGCAAATGCACCGTTTGCCTGGTCCCGCGAGTTCCACACGTCGAACCGGAACTGGGCGCCGCGGCTGGGCTTCGCCTGGACGGCTGCGCCTAAAACGGTGGTGCGTGCGAGCATCGGCTGGTTCTATGAAGCGCCGCCAACCAACACTTGGTACAACGCGTTCGCCTACTCCGGCTCGGCCCAGGCCTTCACGGCGCAATTCGCGCCCGCCCAAACCGGCGCGCCCGGGTTTCCCAATGTCTTCAATTTCTTGCCCGGCGCCACGCCGGCCGGCCCTCAAACGATCATGACCGTGACGCCGGATTTCAAGAACGCCTATACCATCAACACCAGCGTGCAGATCGAGCGGGAGCTGACGCGGAACGACTCGCTGACTTTGGGGTACGTACACACCGGTGCGCGCGATCTCGAATACTTCCGCGACATGAACCTGATCAACCCCGTTGGTACGCTGGCCGACGGCCGCCCCATCTTCTCGAAGAACGTCAATGCCGCGACACGGCTTTACCCGCAGTTCAACGGGATTGACCTCGAGGATGTAGGCGCCAGCTCCAACTACAACGCGCTGCTGGTGAATTGGTGGCACCGGCTTTCACAAGGCGTTCAGATCAGCGCGAACTACACCTGGTCGCATTCCATCAGCGATGCTCCTGACGCCAACAGCTTCGAGCAGAACGTCCTGATCCAGGATCCTTTTACGCGGAAATACGATCGCGGCAATAGTTTCGTGAACCGACCGCAGGCACTCAACATGAGCGTCTACCTGGAGCCGACGTTCAAGCTGTCCAACGACGTACTGAACCGATTGGCCAACCACAACCAGCTGGCCCTTCTCGGTAACCTGTCATCCGGCGACCAACAGAACATGTTTGCCAACCTCAACCTGAGTAACGAGCCTGGCGCGGTCGGCCCGGTCGGCACGTCGGTGCTGCCGGCCTTCGTGGGCCGCGATACGCTGCGCACCGGCAACCTTTACCAGATTGACGCCCGCTACACACGGACCTTGTTTGCTGTTCGGGAGCAGCTCCACATCAAGCTCCTGGCCGAATCCAATAACGTGTTTAACACGCGCAACGTGGCGGGCAATGCGGCGGCCATCAGCACCAGGGCGGTCGTGAATCCGCAGGGGACTATCACCTCACCGCCGTCGCTTGCGCCGCTCACAACCGTGCTCGAAGGACGCCTCATCCAGCTGGGCATCCGGGTCGACTGGTAGGCGGGGGATGTCCGACCTCTTTCCGGCCCCGGTTTATGCCGAGACGGTCTTATCGGTCAATTTCAGCGATGCGCAGCGCTACTTTCTCGATGTTCTGCTAGAGATCCATTACGCGCACTTGCTGATGTTGGCACGGCAGGGGATCCTGCCGGAGAGTGTCGCCCGGCGCTGTCTGGAGGGGTTATCCAGCTTGGATCGGGCTGCCCTGGCCACCGTCCCCTACGATGGCAGGTACGAAGACCTCTTCTTTTGTGTGGAGCAAGAACTCGATCGTGCCTGCGGGGCCGACAACGCCGGGCGCCTTCACACGGCTCGCAGCCGCAATGATGTGGGCATCACGCAGTACCGCATGCGGTTGCGCCGCGAAATCCTGGAGCTGGTGCGCGGACTGGACTCCACTCGCGCCGCGCTGCTCGCGCTCGCTCGGTGCCACGTCGCCACCCTGATACCCGGTTACACCCACACGCAGCCGGCGCAGCCCACCACGCTGGCTCATTACCTACTCGGTGCCATCGAGCTTTTTGAGCGGGACATCCGGCGCTGCCAGGCAGCATTCGCCACTGTCAACCGGAGCCCGCTCGGCGCGTGCGCCATCACTACCACAGGCTTCCCGATCGATCGTGAGTTTACCGCGGCGTTGCTTGGCTTCGAAGGCCTGCAGTTGAATTCCTACGGCGCTATTGCGGCCACCGATTACCTGGCCGAGACCGCCGGCGCCGTCGCTACCGCCATGGTCAATCTGGGCAGGCTGGTGCAGGACCTGCTGCTGTGGTCTACGGCGGAATTCGGCTTTCTAAGGCTTTCCGACCGCTGGGTGCAGGTCAGCAGCATCATGCCTCAGAAACGCAATCCGGTCGCATTGGAACACACGCGTTCGCTCGCCGGCAAAGCTTTCGCCGAGGCGCAGGCGGTGTTCGGTGCGCTGCACAATACGCCCTTTGGCGACATCGTCGACAGCGAAGATGATCTGCAGCCGCTGGTCCAGACCATGGTCGCCGACGCCATCCGTGCCCTCCACCTGTTCGCCGGGCTGATCGCCGACTGCGAAGTGAACGCCGCGCGAATGGCCGAGCGGGCTCGTTCCGATTTTCTGACCGTCACCGAACTAGCGGATACCCTGGTGCGGAGCGAAGGTCTGAGTTTCCGCCAGGCGCACGACCTGGTCTCGCAGGCTGTGCGGCGGCTAGGTGGCGATTACTCCGAAGCCAGCACCGTCGACTGCGTGATCAAGCTGGCGCCGGCGGTCTTAGGCCGCTCTCTGCGGGCGCCACGCAAAATTCTTTTGGAATCGCTCGATCCTGAGCACTTTGTGACGATCCGTCGTATTCCCGGGGGGCCTGCACCCGAGCCCGTCCAGGCCGCCATCCGGCAGGCCGACACCCAGGCGACAGCGGATGCGCTTTGGCTCCGCGAGAAGTCCACCCTTCTCACCGAATATCCGGCACGCATTCGGGAGGCCTGCCACGCGCTCGTCACCGCCCCGGCGAACCGCTGAGAATGCGTGAGTCTTATCTTGGGTTAACATAGGAACCCTGAGCCATCCATGGAAATTCCACTAAGCCCTCTAGACCTTGCTCGCCGGGCCCGCCGATTGTATGGGGACCGAGAGTCAATCGTCGATGGTGAACGGCGGTTTACCTACGAAGCCTTCCTCGACCGCTCGGACCGCTGGTCGGCTGCGTTGCAATCGCTGGGCGTCCGGCCGGGCGATCGCGTCGTCTATATCGCGCCAAACACTCATGCGCAACTGGAATCCTTCTATGCTGTGCCACAGATCGGAGCCGTGCTCGTTCCCATCAACTATCGTCTGACTCCGCCCGATTTCGCGTACATGATCGAGCACAGTGGGTCGCGCGTGGTGTGTGTCCATTCCGATTACCTGAAGGCCGTCGATTCCATTCGTGCCGACATCCGGGGCGTGGAGCACTTCGTCGCTCTCGAGGGAGGAGGCGGCGGCTGGCTGAATTATGAGCAGATGATCGCAGCGACACGCCCAACGTTCGACCGGCCGGAGATTCGCGAAAACGATCTGTTGACCATCAACTACACGAGCGGCACAACGTCCCGGCCGAAAGGCGTCATGATTACACACCGCAATGCGTATTTGAATGTGGTCGGCACCCTGGTCCACATCTCAATGACCCCGGCTGACCGCTATCTCTGGACGCTGCCGATGTTTCACGCCAACGGCTGGACTTTCGTGTGGACGGTTACCGCCGTCGGCGGCGCGCACATCTGCCTGCGCAAAGTGGAGCCGAGCAGCGCTTTTCAACTGATGAAAAAGGAATCAGTCACGATCCTTTGTGCGGCCCCAACTGTACTGATTGCGCTGGCGAACGCGAGCGACGACCTGCATCGTGGCGCTCCGCGCCGAGTGCGGGTCGTCACTGCAGGAGCGCCTCCAGCGGCGGCAACGATTGAGCGCATCGAAGGAGAACTCGGCTGGGAGGTGTTCCACGTCTACGGCATGACAGAGACATCGCCGTTTATTTCGGTATGTGAGCCACGGCCGGAGCACGCCCAGTTATCGCCTCAACGACGCGCGGCGATCAAAGCACGCCAAGGCGTCGAGCTGATTACGTCGGGAGAGTTGCGTGTGGTTGATGTTGATGGACGCGAAGTGCCCCATGACGGGGAGACCCTGGGAGAAATCGTCGCCCGAGGCAATGTCATCATGAAAGGCTACTTCGAGGACTCGCAAGCCACCGGGCAGGCGCTGCGCGACGGCTGGATGCACACCGGGGACGCCGCGGTGGTTCATCCCGACGGCTACGTCGAAATTCGCGACCGTCTTAAGGATGTCATCATCAGCGGCGGCGAAAACATCTCTTCGGTTGAGGTTGAAGGCATCCTGCTCCAGCACGCCGCCGTGCAGGAGGCGGCGGTTGTGG
>JAGWQP010000390.1 GCA_028876805.1 Acidobacteriota bacterium
CCCTCGGAAACAGTGTCGACTTCGACAACAACAGCAGGCGCGAGTTTTCGTACGTGTAGGACGCGAGCAGGACCACCGATGCCGGCTGAAAATATTCCTTGCCATCGCGGAGATACCGCACTCCGCTCACGCGGCGTTCTCGCCCGACAAGGATGCGCGTCACCTGGGCCCGATCAAAGATGGTGAGATTTTTGGTCTTCAGCGCCTCCGGAATGGTGGTGACCGCGGTCGAATTCTTTGCGCTGATATGGCACCCACCGGCGCCGCAGTAGCCGTGATACGCGCAGCTCGGCCGGCCGCGATAAGGCTCGGAGTTGATGGCCGCCGGCGGCCGGAAAGGATGCCAACCGAGCTTTCGTGCCGCCTCGGCCATGCGCTCGCTGAATTCGCTGCCGCGTAAAGGCGCCATCGGATACTCGCGCTGCCGCGGCCCCTCAAACACATTCCCGGCCGTGTCAATCCGGCCTTGCAGATTACCCGCCTTTCCGGACACGCCGATCTCGTACTCCACGCGGTCGTAGTACGGCTCCAGATCCTCGTAGCGGATCGGCCAGTCTTCGAGAGTCGAACCCGCGGGAATCGCGCCGGCGCCGTAGCGACGGATGGTTTCGGTGCGCGTCTGGAAGTCCCACGGCTTGAGCCGCCAGCTCTGCGCCCAATAATGGATCGACGTGCCGCCGATCGCATTCATCATCGGATGGTTGGGCGCGCGTCTCGCCGGGGTGCTCGGATCGGTCCGGATGGTCGGCACCTCGCGCTTGGTCTTCGGAACCGAAGTTACCAGTCCGCGAACATTGTTATGAATTTCATCGGGCCGGAACTGGCGTGGGTCCATCCAGGTGCCGGCTTCAATTCCTGCAATCCGGAGGCCAGCCCTGGCAAGCGGCAGCACCACGACACCCCCCGCTGCGCCCAAGCCGATCACGGCCACGTCGACCGGTTTTAGGTTGATAGCCATGCGATGCTTCTAGCCGGCGATCGACTTCCAGCTCTTGATCAGATGATCGGCCGTCCGCCACGCTAACGCCTGGATCGTGAGCGTGGGATTCCGCGCTCCGCTCGTTCCAAACACTGACCCGCCCAGCAGCCCCAAGTTCGGCGCTTCGTGGGCGAAGCCCCACCGGTCGGCTACATTGGTCTCCGGGTTGTCGCCCATGCGCGTGCCACCGTAGGTGTGCGTGCTAAGCCGCGGCCCGCCCGGATTCGCTTTCTTAACCGCCGTCGCGCCCGCCGCCTTGAACCACTCCTCCATCTTATCCTGGGCATAAATTGCGGCCAGCCTCTCGTTTTCCTTGGGACCGCTAGTGACGCGAATCACGGGATCCCCGAGTGGATCCTTCACCTCGGAGTCCAGATCCAGATAGGTATTCTCGTAAGGAAAACTGTTGGCTTGCAGATAGGCGGACACCGTGCGGCCGCCGTTCTCGTGAATCCAGGCCTTCCACTTCGAGCCCCACATGGGAGCGTGACCGAAAGTCTCGGTCGCCGCTGCGGCGATCGGGTGCCTTTCCGTGTTCACGGTCATGCTCGCGCCGCCGATAAAGCCCAGTCCCGCATGATCGAAACTGTCGTCGGCCCACTCGTCGATCACTACGCCCTGCGAGAGAATCGCCCCGTACCACACATTCAGGTCCATCGGAAACAGAGCGTTCACTCCAACGCCGGCCTGCGCGTCCCAATGCCCAAAGTAGTGCCGCCCGACCTGCCCGTGATTGTTCGCGAGACCGTTCGAAAAAGCCTTGGATTTGGAGAGCAATAGCAAGCGCACATTCTCGTAAGTGTAAGAACCCAGCAACACAGCTTTAGCCGGCTGGAAATATTCCCTGTCGTCCCGGATATACTGGACACCAGTCACTCGGCCGTGGTTATCTGACACGACGCGCGTCACCTGTGCGCGGTCGGAGATGGTCAGATTTTTGGTCTTGAGTGCTTCGGGAATGGTCGAGAAGCAAGTCGAGTTTTTCGCCCGTAAATGGCATCCGCCACGGTCGCAATACCCGTGATAGCCGCACGATCCCCGCCCATGGCGCGGCACCGAATTGATCGCGGCCGGAGAGTGGAACGGCTTCCATCCGAGCGATCGCGCCGCCGCCTTCATGTGCTCCAGATAGTCGGTCGTCCGCAACGGCGGCATCGGATACTCGCGCTGCCGCGGCCCTTCGTATACATTCCCCGCCGGATCCAGCAGGCCCTTGAGGTTGCCGGCTTTCCCGCAAACCCCAACCTCGTGCTCCACCGTATCGTAAAAGGGCTCCAGATCGTCATAACTGAGCGGCCAGTCTTCGAGAGTCGACCCTTTAGGAAGATAGCTGGCACCGTAACGCTTCTTCACTTCCGAAATGGTTTTGAAATCCCACGGTTTCAGCCGCCAGCTCTGCCCGTGATAATGAATCGAGGTGCCACCCACGGCGTTCATCATCGGGCTTGGACCGACACGCTGCGCTTTTTGGTCGGAACTAGTCCGAAAGGTCGGCGCCTCCCGACGAATCTTGTTGCCAGTGGTGATCATTCCGCGGACGTTGTTATAAATTTCGTCCGCGTGAAAATCCTTCGCTGGGTCCATCCAGGTACCGGCTTCGATGCCAGCCACGTTAAGCCCGGCGCGCGCCAGCGGCAGCACGGCCACGCCGCCCGCGGCTCCCAGCCCGACCACCGCCACATCGACGGGTTTCAGATTAGTGGCCACTGTGTTCCGCGCCCCAAGCCGATCGGCGATACGGCTTGGGCAGAGTGCTCATCTTCTGCTCCTCCGGCGACACCGCCTGCCGCGGTCCCGGGTATCGGATCAAATCCCAACCCGCGAAGTTCGAGTTCCCCCCGTAGTGCGGGTCGCCGAACATGCCTTCCAGCATTAGCCGCCGCACCCGGTTGAAGAAGCCTCGCGCGTTGGGAACCGTGGTGGCCGAGCCGTTTTCGATCGCCGCGAGTACATCGTCCTTTTGATCTGCGGACAACCCGGTGAACGGGCGGCCGTGCGCGCTGTGCGCATAAGCGTCCACGGCTGCGAGGCCGGAGACGATCGCCTCCTTCTCTGCCGCCAGGTAGCCCGCTAGTTGGATGTCGATGTAGTTCGCCGCGCCGCACTCCACGGCGCCGGGCCCGAGCTCATCTTTCGGACACAACCGGTCAACGAACGCTTCGAGAATCTGCTTCTCCGCCGCTGTCAGGGCGCGCTCGGGTGGCTGGGCTGGAGCCGTGAGCGCCGCCACCGGGACCAAGGTGGCGCCCGCAATCACGGCCCGCCGCGTCATCTCGAGGGACTGCTTCTCGTCGGCCACGCACGTCTCACTTTCCGGTGTGACTGATCCGCCAGATGGAGCCTGATCCATCGTCCGTCACCATCAATGCGCCGTCCTTCGCCACCACCACGCCCACCGGCCTTCCCCACACCTCGCCGCTAGCGGTTACGAAGCCCGTCACAAAGTCCTGGTAGACCCCGTTCGAGTGGCCGCCTTCGAGCGGAACCCGAATCACTTCGTAACCGGCCCGCGTGGAACGGTTCCAGGATCCGTGTTCGGCCGCAAACAGGTCGCCCTGATACTCGCCTGGGAACTGCGTGCCGTCGTAAAACGTCAGTGACAGCGAAGCATTGTGGGGCGTCAGAAGAACATCGGGAACGATCACTTTGTCCTTCAACTCCGGGTGCTTACCTTCGAGCCGCGGGTCCGGGTGTCCGCCGATGTAGTAATACGGCCACCCGTAGAAGCCTCCCCGCTGCACGTGCGTTACATAATCGGGGACCAGGTTGTCCCCCAGCGCATCCCGTTCGTTGGTCGAGCACCAGAGTTCGCCGGTCGTAGGATTGAGGCCGAGACCGACCGGATTGCGAATGCCCGAGGCATATACACCCAGGAACTTTCCCTCGGGAGTGTATTCCAAAATGTTGGCCCGATGTGTCTCGCTTGGATTCGTATCCGGATCATTGATATTCGACGCCGACCCCACGGCCACAAACAGGGTCTTTCCATCCTTGGAAAATACGACGTCCCGGGTCCAATGCCCGCCGCCCGACGGCAGCTCCGGCACGACCGTCTCGGGCGGAGAGCCGGCCTCGAGCTCGCCGCCCTTGTATGGAAACCGCACTACCGAGTTTGTGTTGCCTACATAGACCCACTGCGGGTTCGCACCCGCCGGATAGAACGCGATTCCAAAAGGCCGCTGCAGGCCCTTGGCAAAGGTCGCGACTTGCGCCGGCCGTCCGTCGGAATCACGTCCCCGAAAGATCTTGATCTCCCCCGCACGGCTTTCCGCGACGAACAAATCTCCGTTGGGAGCCGTGAGGATCTTGCGCGGCTGATCCAGCTTGGTAGCGTATAGGTCCACCTGAAAACCCGCTGGCACTTGCGGCCACGCATTGGTGGGCCGTGGGATGATCTTCGCATTATTCCGGCTTGACTGCGTGGCGAATGGCTGCGGCAGATCGGCGACGGTAATCTTGTGATACGTGCCCGGTTTGAGCGTGGGCGCATTCCCGAAAGCGGCCTCGCCCGTCACCAGTTTCCGCGGATCAATCTTCTCGCCAGCCGCGTCGACCATCCACGCCCCCGCGAGCAAGAGCAATCCGCCGGCCATCATCGAGCGAAAGTGGTTTCTCATACTGCCTCCCGATCACGGAACACCGGAGATTGTATCACGCACGGTCCCCAGCGAACGGCAAACAGTCGCCGCTAATTGAGTGCCGGCGCGGCGTCGGGGGCGGAGCGCGCAACCGAAGTATTGCTGGAGCCGAAGCCCGGGCATGTCGTGCGGTTCGTATTCCTCCGCTCACCGGGTTCGCATTCGCAGCTGTTGGCGTCCGGAAACACGGGACGGTTGAAGATGCCGACGAATTCCATGCGGGATTTGCAGGCTGACCTTTTCTTCCCACGGAGAGCGTACGGCCCACGACAGGGCTTTGTTCTCGCCTAATTTCGGCAGCCTATAATTGCCGGAAGGTGTGGTTCACCGCGCCGCTGGGCCCACCGTCTCACCCTTGTTACCGACCGGGAGCTCTTTGTGCCAGGTAAACACGATGGTGAGTCCAAGCCGATCGTAGTCGCTTGGTCCCTCTGAGCTGTAGCAGGTCATACCAGGTTCGGCCGCGAGGATCCGATCGAAGTCTATGGTCGTAAACTGGGGAAACGCACGCAGGGACTGGCCCGGTCGGGTTGAGCGCAGAGCAGCGGCCTGCTGACCCCGCCTCGTGCCGCTGGAATTCAACCGGGAGCGGGCAAAGTGATGTCGCCCGATTGTTCAGACTCAACCGGCGCACGAGGCCAACATCTTTGACGTGCGCGACTGAATTTGTTCATGGCGTTGGACTGCCACCACGCGCTGCTATTCCCCGCGCAAGGGGGTTCCGCGGCGTCAGATTGCGGCCCAATTCGCACCTGCAGGGGGAATCGATCCAGCTAAGGACCGTCTGGATCACATCGCGGAACCCGGGCGCTCTTGCGTACTTGGCGCCGGCACCCGCCTCCACACCGGCGGCCCAGTGCCGCACAGGGGAATCGGCAATGAAACACCCACTCGGCGGACTCCAGCCGATCGGCCGCCGTCAGTCGCGCTATCTCTTCATCCACCCCACACGATACCCGGCCGTCTCAGCGGTTTCATACTACTCTCCCAGATTCGTGCGAGCCCAATCGATCCGCCACCGCCCGCGCCCTGACGGCGCCCAGACGAGACGCTTTGCGGGCGTCGCGCGCGCATGATGATACAAGGCTGCCGTGCGCTCGAAAAATCCGCGGGTGTGCGGCGTCTCGCTAAATCCGAAGCGATCTCGATCAAGATGGTGGCAAAATTCGTGACACAAGGTTGCGAAGAACGTACCAAACGACGTCACGCGCTTTTGGATCGCCGTCCGCATCCAGACGCGGATGAGCTTCTGTTCGAAGTGGTAATCCCCGAAAAGCTCGGTTCCCCCGCCGCTGTCCCGTGCGCGGATAGGACGCGCGCGAAGCACCCGCACCTGCGGCACTGAGACCCCATAGTACTCGGCCGCCTCGGCGAGGAACGCAACGCACGCCTCCCGCACCACCGCCGCCTCTTCGGTCGCTAGCGCCTCTTCGATCGACCGCGCCGCTTTCAAGAGGCGGTCGTCAGGAGGGACCTGAAGACCACGTGTCACGTCGCTTTTTTGGTACTCCGCTTGTAGCAGCCGAGATTTGGGAATGCTGTCTGTGACCACGGTTCAAAAGACTACCAGGTCGGGCACCGGAGCGCGAGGATATAATGATGGCGGAGGGCTTGATGCGCTTCGAGGCTTTCGCCTTTGGCTCCATTCGCATCGATGGCGTCACCTACGAACATGACGTCGTGATCGAACATGGCCATGTCCACAAACGCAAGAAGAAACCCTCAAGGAAATTCCGCGACAAATTCGGCCACACCCCGCTCTCCGCCGAGGAAGAGATTCCCTGGACGTGCAGGCGGCTCGTAATCGGCACAGGAGCCGGAGCTCTCCCAGTGATGGATGAGGTGAAACGCGAAGCGGCGCGCCGCAAAATCAAGCTGTTGATTTTGCCGACGCTCGAGGCCATCGAAGAGCTGAAGCAGCTCCCGCGCGACACCAACGCGATCCTGCACGTGACTTGCTGAGCGCCCCATTTCCGATCGGCCAAAAGGGACCTGACGCCCAGCTCATTTCGACAAGGCAGCTAGAGCGATGCTTTTTGCGCTCATTGCTCCTTGCGGCCGAGGCATGTCCAGGTGTCGACCGAGAACGCGATCAGATGGTAACAATCGCTCCGATGAAAAATGAAAGCCAGCGCCTGGAAGCCTGGCGCGAGTCTGCAAGGGGAACCGGACCGAGGTCGCCTCGATCGACAGCTTGTCCCGCAGCAGCGGATGGCAAGGGCCCGTGTATCCTTCCCCTGTCCACGCCGGTTATCCGCGGGCAACGCCCCAGCGCTTTGTACCAGGCCTGCGGATCCCGTCCCTACTTCCCGACCATATGGGTTTGGTCCTTCTCGTTTTCGCAGAACCCTTCGAGCAGGTCTGTATCGAGCATGACCGACTGTCTAACGAAGATCGTCCACGGCTTTGTATAAGCTTTGGGATCGTCGATGGTGATCTCGACGTCGAGGTTTCCATAATTTACGCGCCGAAACCGCTCGGTCATCTTCCCGGTGCTGGTCATCGTGCTGCCGATGTAATCGAGGTAGGTGTCGTCCTTGAGACCATTTGTCCGAACTTCCAACGTGTCTCCGTCCCATTTCGCCGTCGAGTACCCTAGCCAGGATGGTTGCGGATCAACCGGAAGAGGTCGGCCGTCGGTGTAGATCAGCCGGAAGTTCGTCCAACGCTCATCAAGAATAATTAGTAGTCCCGGAGTTTGGACCATTCTCTTAGCCGAAGGATGGGTATGGAGCTGCACCGGTGAAAGCGGTAGGCACTTCCCATCAGGTTGGTCTTTATGATTGTCTTGTTTTCGCTTCCTGACCAACTCCGCAGCCCAGGGTTGATACGGGACGCCACCTTTCATTCCGGTCCCAACATCTGCGTACAGTCCCGTGAACAGTTGAATCCCGTCAACCGAGGGTCTCAGCGTATCCTGCGGCATCCATAACCCGGAGAGATCGGGTCTTCCGTCTCCGGTCCTCGGTGTGGAGGCCGTAAGATCCGGCAGCCCGTCGGGAGTCTTTGGAACTCCAGGAGTTGGGTAACTCAACCACTGCGCCAAGCCGGGCATGTCCAGGATCGTCGCCATTAGAGTGCCGTATAAAAGGGCAATGCGGAATGTCGACATGTCGACCATACTAACAGCCGCCATTTCCGGGGTCTAGTGAGGTTTTCGGCCTCAAACCGACGGCAAACCTTCCATGAGAAGGTCGGAATCGGACGCACCGGCCACTCCCTTTCGCGATACGGTGCGGTCCTATTCCGACCTTCTCATCCCATCTTGACGAAGCCGAACACACCTTTCCAGAACCGAGTTGCCAACGTCGCCACTACAATCAAATGAGCTCAGTCCAGGCCAGCCAGACGGCCGCTGTGCATCTCCTGCCGCCCCAGTGTCGAGGCTAAAATTCTGTCGTTGCCACTCGGCCTTGACGGCCGTCCACGCTGGCGAGCGCGAATTGAGAGGAAGGCAAGGAGGCTAGATGCAAAGGGCTTTCGTTACCGACTTTCTTAATTACGGCTGCTAGAAACAGCCGACGCGAATCACTCTCTTCATGGGACCCCCTCCGGCCTGAACTTCTTAAGAAGCTCAAACCCCGCAGGCGTTACAGGAACCGATGACCGGCCATTGTTGTTCTCGATCCAGACCAACCCGTGATCATTTGCGTCCTCCCAGACCGGAAGCTTCGGACAGGACGTTCGCCACGCGTCCATCGTTTCCGCATAGGACCGATCTTGGCGCGAGAGCCACTCCAGCAGATCAAGGATGAGAACCTCAATGGTTTGGGTCACGGTCGATATTCATTTTATCCACCTCCCTAATGACCTGCAATTCGGAACGCGCCAGAAGCAGCTGGGCTATCTGCATCGAATACGCCACGAAGTCGCAAGCCGCAGCATCATAAGGAGAGCGGTGCGGGGCATCGATCCGGCCGACGAACGAAGCGATGACTCGTCCACTGGCCGCAATTGCCGAGGCATAAGCGATTTGCGCAAATCTATCCGCATATTGAGGACCATCACCGTCCTCATCCGGATTAGGCAGGAGGCGGGATGTCCGTCCTCAGTCTCATCCATTAGCCTGGGCCCTCGTTACCCTCGCCGGTAAAATCTTGCATGAGGTCGATTGGCGACGTAAACTGATCAGATGCACTGGGAACGATTGACCCGCGAACCGCATGCGATTCAGATTCATCTCGCTACGGTCTCGCCGGCATTCTTTCTAGATAACTGGTTAATGTTTCCAGCGGGCGCTTGGCCTTCTTTCTTGCCGATGACGACCACGGCGGCGGCGATATTCATTTGAGGCCTTCGGCCTGGGCACCTGAGCTGGATTTACATCTATATTCCGCTGACGCTATTGGGAGTCACCAATGAGGTTTGGCGAGTCCGTCGCAAGGACATCAATAGGCGTCGTGTAGCGGTGATGGCTGTGTACTTTGGCGATCTGATCATGGACGGGGCTCTGACGTTTTTTCCAGGCCGCCTAGTGTATCCATTGTTCTTCGGGTGACAGCTGCTGCCGACCCGGCCGATAGATTAAGCACAATATCGGAAGGGATCGCACGGAGTCGGATTCTTCAGGCTAATCTGCTCAGAGACGGGAATTCACGACGATTCGCCAGTATTGCCTCGGCATGGAAAATAGCTCTCATATCGTCGGGTTCTTTATAGATTCGGGAAGGAGAGGTCAACGATGAAAATCTACGACCTAAGGAGGAAAAACGATGAATTGTAAGCGAGCACTCCGGGTAGCGGCCATGGTCTCGGTTATGATGTGCACCTTGAGAGTTGGTGAAGCGCAGCCTGGCGGGCGCGAACCGGGTGGGGACAGACTGGGAGGTCATATTGGTTTTGTGCTTCCGCTCGTTACTCACGCGGGCGGTCAAACTACAACACTCGACGAA
>JAGWQP010000391.1 GCA_028876805.1 Acidobacteriota bacterium
CTCACCGGCAGTCCGCTCCGCCGGAGCCGTTAGGGCGATTCCATCGCCCCGCCTTCCGGTTGAGCTGTCGACGCTCGCGTGGTGATTCTTACCAAAAGCGAGCGGACTCTGTCGAATTTCGGTGTCTCCCAGCACTCCCCGCCATGGCGTCTGTGGCGGGAGCCGAAATCCGTGCATCTAAACGAGTGACGGCCCAGAGATTCGTTCTCCTCCCTGTCACGGCCCTGGGGTCGCGGAGTGTCGGGTCGCGCGACGGAGCTCGGGCGCTCTCCAGTAAAATGGGACTTAAGAAGAGATGCTTGTCCAAACGCGACCTCGATCATGATCCAACTCACCGGGGCGGCGAAGCACTACGGCCCCAAGATCCTGTTTGAAAACGTCGATTGGTTGGTGACGCCCAACGAGCGCACTGGGGTTGTCGGCGCCAACGGCTCCGGAAAATCGTCTCTCCTCAAGGTGCTGGCGGGCCTCGAAGGCCTGGACTCGGGCACGCTCTTGGTGCAGAAGGGCCTGACCCTCGGCTACCTGCCGCAAGAAGGGCTCTCGCTTTCCGGCCGCTCCGTGTTCGCCGAGTGTATGACGGTATTCGCCGACATCCGCGCACTCGAACAAGAGCAGGAGCAGCTCACGCAGCGCATGGCCGAACTCGACCCGGCCGGCCCGGAATATGTGCAGGTGGCGGAGCGCTTTCACCGCGCCGAAGGCGAGCACCGGGCTCGCGACGGCTACGCTTTGGAAGCTCAGATCGGAGCCGTGCTCTCCGGCCTCGGCTTCTCCGAGCGCGATTGGAAACGGCGGACCGAGGAGTTCTCCGGAGGCTGGCAGATGCGCATCGCGCTGGCTAAGTTGTTGCTGGAACGGCCCAACCTCCTGCTGCTCGATGAGCCCACCAATCATCTCGACCTGGAGGCCCGGAACTGGCTCGAAGGCTATCTCGGCTCCTATCCCTATGCCGTCGTTGTGGTCTCGCACGACCGCTATTTCCTGGATATGACCGTACGCAAGATCGCCGAGCTGTGGAACAAGGGCCTGTACCTTTTTAGCGGCGGCTACACGCGCTATGAGCAGCAAAAAACCGAGCGGCGCGCGCAGCTTCAGGCGGCCTACGACAACCAGCAGGATCGGATCCGCCAACTTGAGGCCTTCATCAACCGCTTCCGCTATCAGGCCACCAAGGCCAAGCAGGTGCAAAGCCGTATCAAGGAACTGGAACGGATTGACAGAATCGAGCTTCCTTCTGAAGAGAAGTCGATCCACTTCTCCTTCCCGCAGCCCAAGCCGAGCGGACGCGTGGTGGCGGAGCTTCAGAATGTCGCCAAGAGTTACGGCCCCCACACGGTCTTCGCGGGCGTCGGTTTCATCATCGAGCGTGGCGACCGCGTCGCACTGGTCGGAGTCAACGGCGCCGGAAAGTCGACCCTCATCCGGATCCTGGCCGGCACTGAGGGGGTGACTTCCGGCTCCTACCGGTTGGGTCACAATGCGCAGCCGGATTATTTCGCGCAGGACCAGTACAAGGAGCTGGACCCCACCGCCCGCCTGCTCGATGATTTGGCCACGGTCGCTCCCCGCGCCACCAACACCGAACTTCGCAGCATCCTCGGGTGCTTCCTGTTCTCAGAAGACGACGTGTTCAAGACGATCGGCGTGCTTTCCGGCGGCGAACGCAATCGCTATGCGCTCGCCCGCATGCTCATGATGCCTTCGAATTTCCTGCTGCTCGATGAGCCCACCAACCATCTCGACATGCGCGCCAAAGACGTCTTGTTGACCGCCCTTGAGGAGTACACCGGCACCGTGGTCTTCGTCTCGCACGACCGATATTTCATCGATCGGTTAGCGACTCGCGTTTTCGAAATCGAAGACGGCCAGCTGACTGTGTTCCCGGGCAATTACGAGGATTACCAGTGGCGCAAGCAAGGCGGACCGATACTTCCTCCTGCGGGCGGTGCGGCCGCCGAGTCTCTCTTGCCCGCTCCAACCCCGCTTCGGCCCAAACCTGTCGACAAACGCGTCAATCCCATCAGGCTACGGCAGATGGAGGAGCGCCGTCACGCCATCGAAGAGGAGGTGGCGCGCCTCGAAGCCGAGATCGCGGACCACGAGTCGGAGCTGGCGAATTACGTCAGCCCGGAAGAAACCCGCCGGCTGGTGGGGATCTTGGAGGCGCGCCGTCAAAACCTGGGAACGTTATTGGCCGAATGGGAGGATATCGCTCAGGCGATCGAGGCTTACTCCTAGTCAACACTAGACCTCCGGCCGGCGCCGGAGGGAGGCGTGGTGCCTATTCCTGGGCAGGCATCTGCTGCTCGATGTCACGCCAGGCACTGATCTTGAGGCGGCGACAGACCCAACAAAGCGGCTCCGAGCCCGTGCCCGGCGCCTCGGCCCCGCATACCGTACATCTGGAAAGTTTCTTCAACCGATCCGGAAAGGCCGAGCGTTTGGCCTGCTCGAGGAGCTCCGCAGGTACTATGGGTGCCATTTTCGATTGGATCTTCCGTCGCATCAAACCCCACTCCACTATCGCAGAAACTCTTCTCCAGAACAAGCCTGACGCCGTCTCATCGGTACTACGCCGCCTCCGGAACCTGAACGATCACGGCCACATCCAGGGAGGCCCTGCACCGGGGGCACTTCTGTCCGGGGGCCACGCGCAGTCGCTTACCGCGCAGTTCCAGATCGGCTGCCACCGTATGGGTACACATCGGGCAGTGAACTCGGCCGGTTTTTCGATTCTCCATGAGTGCTTTCATGTCGTGTCCCTCACTACTTCTTCCGACGCCAATCAATTCCGAACGGTTGTGCCAAATTCGTAAAGATTTTTGAATCCGACGCCGGTGCTACGCTGGAGTTTATGACGCCGCCTGCGCCTCCCAAGATCCAGCTAATCAACGTGCCGGATTACCGCGAAAACTACGCCAATAGCGTCCAGATCCGCGTGAGTCTCTGGGATTTTCTCCTTTTGTTTGGGCGTGTGAATCAGACTGCGCCGGACAACGTAGCGATTCACAACTTTCAGGGGATCTTCGTTAGCCCGCAGCAGGCCAAAGCCCTCCTCAACGTGTTGCAGCAAAACGTCACGCAATATGAGTCGGCGTTCGGAGAGATCCGCCTGGAGCCCCAGGCCGGCGCCGGCATCGTCCAGTAGTGGAGCCACCTCATGCCCAACGATCAAGCTTTGCGCGAGCATCTTATCCAGCTGCTGGACGGCGGCCAGGCCCACGCCACCTTCGACAGCGCCGTGCGCGGCTTTCCTCTGAGCAAAATTGGCGTGCAGCCGACAGGGTTACCCTACTCCGGCTGGCAGCTTCTGGAACATATGCGGATCGCGCAGCACGACATTGTCCGGTTCAGCCTGTCGGCGGATCATGTCTCGCCCGTCTGGCCCGGCGGATACTGGCCGAGCTCGCCAGCACCCGAACGCGAGAGCCACTGGACGCGTTCGGTCCGGGCCGTACGCAAAGACTTGGCCGAATTCCAGGCCTTGATTCGCGACCCCAAACAGAGCCTTTATCGCAAATTCCCCTGGGGAGATGGCCAGACTCTGCTGCGCGAGGCTTTGCTCATCGCTGATCACAACTCCTATCACATCGGACAACTGGTGCTGGTGCGTAGGCTTCTGGGTGTCTGGCCGAAATAAAAAAACCGCGCGTTAGGCGCGCCCGGCGCGGGCCGTAAGGGCTGAGCTCGGCAATCCGTTACGGCAAAGGAATTCCAATAACAGAATCGTCTTGTGATCCTGGTCCCAGGAGGACCAGGCGCGGGGTCCGAGACGCGCCGCCTGAAACTCCGCAATGCGCTCCGCCAGCTCCGGCCGCGAGCGGGCGCAGGGCTCTGGCGAATCCAGCGCCGATTCCAGCAGAAACGAGCCCAGAAATTCCGCGATGAACTGCAACTCGTCCGTGGAGAGGCCGACTAGGAAGCGGCGGGCCTGGTGCCTTCGGGGGGCATCGGCACACAAAGCTAATGCGGCTACCAGGACGCTTCGCACGGCAGAGTCTCTACTCGGTCACACCATACCTGCTTTTACTGTGATTCTGAGCCGTATTATTTCCCAAACCGAGTCGCCGCGCAAGGGGGTATGGCGTTTGCCGGGCGCCACTCAGGAATCGATGTCGACTACCTCAAA
>JAGWQP010000392.1 GCA_028876805.1 Acidobacteriota bacterium
GGAGGCGTGCATGAAGAATCAGTGGCTTGCGATGGTCGGTGTGCTGGCAGTGCTGCCTGCGGCGGCGCAGACGGCGAAGTCGTGGAAGGCGCCGCGCACTCCGGACGGACACCCGGACCTTCAGGGGATCTGGTCGAACGCCACGGTCACGCCGCTCGAGCGGCCGACGGAGCTCAAGGGTAAGGCCGTGCTCACCGACCAGGAAGCTGCCGAATTCGCAACCGGCGAAGTCCGGCGCAATAATGCCGATCGGCGCGATCGGCCGGGGACCGAAGCCGACGTCGCCCGCGCCTACAACGACTTCTGGTATGACCGCGGGACCAAAGCAATCAAGACTCACCGCACCTCACTCATCGTGGATCCGCCGGACGGGAAGATTCCAGCGTTGACTGGGGCGGCGCAACAGCGGGTCAACGCGCGCGCCGAAGCTCGGTCGCGCCGCGCCGAGGGGCCCGAGGATCGCAGCTTGTCGGAGCGGTGTTTGAACTGGCGGACCGCCGGACCGCCCATGGTGCCGAGTGCGTACAACAACAACTATCAGATCGTACAAACGGCGGATACGGTCGTGATTCTCAACGAAATGATTCACGACGTGCGAGTCATTCCGATGGACGGGCGTCCGCACGTTCCGGGCAAGATTCGACAGTGGCTGGGCGATTCGCGCGGGCATTGGGAGGGCGACACTCTCGTGGTGGAGACGACGAATTTCACCGACAAGACGGCATTCCAGGGCGCGAGCGAGAATATGCGCCTGGTCGAACGATTCACCCGCGTGGATGCGGACACTCTGCTCTACGAATTCACGGTCACGGACCTCGAGGCGTTCGCCAAGCCATGGACGGCGCAGATTCCCAGCGTGAAGTCCGACGGCGAGATCTTCGAATATGCCTGCCATGAAGGCAATTACGGCATGTACGGGATTCTCTCTTCAGCGCGGGCCGAAGAGAAGGCACCGGCGGGCGAGAAGACCGAGTCAAGATAGAGAACTTGGGGGTGATCGGACGCGTCTCCGGGGCGGGTCTGAACGAGTGCCTTGTCGAGGAGACGCTCGACTCCCAGCTCGGTCGCCCAGCGGCGGAGATAAGCGGTACCGATTTTCGGGCTGGTGGCAAGGACGCCGGTTATGTCGGCCCATTGGCGTTCCGATACTTCACCCCCTGCGGCATACCATTGGAGTTTCGCGGGAATATGTCTTCCGCCGTCGCAACCGGCAGAGTGAGGCTTGATCCGAAAACTCGACGACGATTTTCGCGGCGCGTTCGAGCTCGGAGGCGTGAAATGGTTGCACGGCTGGAAAAATGTCGAACTTCTGCCGGAGGTCTGGTGGATGAGATTGAAGGCCCGACCGGCACGAAGGTGATCGCGAATCATTTTCGCTTCACCCTACCAGTCCGGACCGAGCTCTGCCAGCAAGCCCGCAACCTGCTCGTCGCGGATCTGGGCTAGGATGTCGACGGCCCGCAACACTAGTGGGTCGACGAGGCCAGTGAGCCCCCAATCAGAAAAGGAACCTGGACGGCCTCGAACGCCGCCGCTACACGGCTAAGGACGCCGGGCGGTACGCAGAAAGACTTCACATTCGCTCGCAAGCGGGTACAACCCGCGCAAGCCGGCTTCAGCGGCGCCGCGGACCAGCGCCGAGAGCTCGAGGGCTCGGCGCAGCTTCTCAGCGGGCGACAGACGCCGCTGAATTTCGAGGAAGACCTTCCAGGCGTCCGGGCTGGTATGGGCAGGGCACATAATTTCCGATCGGATCTCCGGCCGAGCCTCGCGCGGCGCACAAACCAGGAGCCTCAGGTCATTTTCTGCCGCTCCTCGAGCATGGCCTTCAGATTGGTGATCTGACGTTTGAGCTTGCGCTCGCGGCCGACCAGCATCAGGACGTAGAGGGTGAGGATAATCCAGGCGGCGGCGAAGCCGTAACTCAGGAAGTGAAAATTACGCTGCAAGCGCGCGAGCTCCTGCATGATGTCCTCGGGCGAGGCTTGCGCGACCAAAAGCGTTTGCGCGAGTAGGTGCATATGGTCTCCGGTTACATGGCGTGCGCGGCTCGGCGCAGCGAATCGATCTCGCGCTGCGATTCCTCCTGGCGCAGGCGGATGGCTGTCATCACGATCGCCAGTAGGAGCAACCCGAGCCAATTCGAGAGCAGGACTCTGGTCCAGTCGGCCGGGAAGCTGCCGTTGGAGGAAAGGAAGACCGGCGCCGGGTGCTGTGTACGGAACCAGCGGATCGAGAAGTAGACGATGGGAACATCGAGGAACGCGAGGATCGAGAAGACTGCGGCGAAGGTGGCACGCTGGGTGGGCTCTTCAATGGCATGCCGCAGCATGAGGTAGCCGGCGTACAAGAGCCAGCAAACCAGGGCGGAAGTCAGGCGAACGTCCCAGGTCCACCAGATGCCCCAAATGACACGGGCCCAAATGGAGCCGGTCACCAGGTTCGCGGCGAGAAAGGCCAGACCGACCTCGGTGACCGCGACCGCGGCGGCGTCATATTTGAAATCCTTGGTCCTCAGAAACTGCACGCTCATCGTCAATGCGGTGATCGCGGCGACGATGGCGGTCCACGCGGCTGGCACGTGGAAGAAGATGATCTTGAAGATCGCTCCCTGCGCCGCTTCCTGCGGGAGGCCGGCAATCACATAGAGATCGCGGGCCAGAATCAGGATCGCCAAAGCGCCCAACACGTAAAGGATTTTGTCACGCATGTGTCACCTCATCCCACTAGAATAAATTCGATCAAAGTCACCGAAGCCGCCGTAAATAAGACGTCGAAGCCCACCAGAAGCTTCAGCCAAGTAACGGTGTCGGGACCGATCGGCGTGCCGGTCACGAGGTCTCCTGTGAGTTCCATAGCGCCCAGCAGCGCCGGGAGAAGCATCGGGTAGGTCAACATGGGCAGCATTACTTCGCGCAACCGGATGTTTACCGTGAGCGCACTGAATACCGTCCCGATGACAGTCACCCCCCACGTACCCAGCACCGTCACCAGCATGAGCGGCCAGAATTGCTGAGCCCACCGCACATTATAGAAAATGCCGAAGACCGGCAGTGCCACCAGTTCCATGGCGAGTACCAGCAGAAAGCTGGCGAGAGCCTTTCCCAGGAAGAGCGCGGCGCCGGAAATGGGCGCGGCGACGAGGGCGTCGAGGCAATCGTTGGGCACTTCCCGTGCGAAGCTCCGGTTCAGCACCAGGGTGCCGGCAAAGGCAAAGACCAGCCACAGGAGATTGCCGAGCGCCTTTTGCGGCACGTCGTCGGATTCGATCACAAAACTGAGCAGGACCAGGATTACGACCGCAAAGGCGAGCGACGCGTTCAGGGCCTCCTTGGTGCGCAATTCGGCGCGGAGATCCTTGGCCATCACCACGAGCACCAGCCGCGCAAACGACATCAACCCTCGCCGTGCCGTCGATAGACCAGCCCGGGATCGGCCACCATTTCCGGCGTGCACGGGCCGTGAAATGCCACCTGTCCGCGGACCAGCAGGGCGACGTCGGAGGCGAGCTCGAGAGCTTCCCGGAGCTGGTGGGTGGACAAGACGATGGTGCGTCCCTCGGCAAGACTGTCGCGCAACAGGCTCTGGAGAACCGCGATGGCGCGATCGTCGAGCGCCGTGAACGGCTCATCCAGAAGAAGCACGGAGGGCTTGTGCAGGAAGGCGCGCGCCACTGCCAGGCGCTGCCGCATACCGCGGGAGAACTCGCGCACTAAGCCGTCGCGGACGCGCTCGAGGCCGGTACGCTCCAGCCATTCGATCGCCGTCTGGCGCGGGTCGGGCAAGCCATACAACCGGGCGTAGAGGGTCAGGTTCTCCCGCGCGGAAAGCTCGTCGTAGACCGCGATGCCATGGCCGATGAAGCCGATATTGCGGCGCGTAGCCGGTTCGCGGGGGGAGGTGCCGAGAATCTTAATGACGCCTTTACCGGTCTTTGAAAAACCGGCGATCGCGCGCAGCAGAGTAGTTTTACCGGCGCCGTTGCGTCCTATCAAGGCCAGGCAGGCGCCCGAGGCCGCTTCCAGATTGACATCGCGGAGGGCAGGGAAGTCGCCATAGAACTTCCACACGCCTTCAACCGCGACGGCGTTCACTCGGCTCCTTGGTCTTGGCACCTTTGGCCCGGAAGACTCCGAGCAAACTCGATGAGCGGGCCACCTGTTGGCCCGCGCGCGCTTTACCTTCGACCGGAGTCCGGTACAACAACAAGAAACCTAACGCCAGGATGCCGAACGCGAGCGCCAGGATCGGCGTGAGCTGAGTGTGGAGGCGCGGCATGACCTCGGAGAGTTGGGAGCCTTGGTCCTGGGCGCCGGAGTCACCGCTCGCATCGCTCGCCTGGGCGGTTGGATCCGCGGTCCCGGTGAGCGAGATTTTGTAGGAAGCCTGTTTGAGGCCGAAGATATGCGCGCTGGTGCGCGGCTCCTCGCCCATGTCGTTGAGATCGTCGCCAGAGAGTGAGACACCCTTGGGCACAATCAGATAGGTGTTCTCATCATTGCTCGCCACCTTGCCGGCGTAGGGAGTGCCGGCGGTGTAGGGCGTCGTGTAGCTGAGATCGAAGCGCGTTTCGCCCGGACGAACCGGAAAGTTGACTTTGTAGATGTCCGGCTTATCGGTCTTGGCCGCGGGTTCGCGCAACGGCATACCGTGAGGTTCGGTAGCGTTGATCTGCACCTTGCCCTGTGCGCCAGCCGGAAGGTAGAAGCGGAGTGTGCCGTTTTGGGGATCGTTCCAGGACGTCTTGCCGTCGTTAGAGAACAGGTAGGCTTCGTTTACTACCAGCCCTTGATCGGTGGGATCGAAGAAAATCAGGTGCTTGGAAACCTTGGTACTACCCGGCTTCGAAGAGGCGTTATAGACATCGAGCGTCAGGCCCTCGCTAGGCATGCCGGGTGGAATCAGTTTGGTGTAGGTCACGCCATCCAGCGTGGCGCGAACTAACGTGGGGCCTTGCGTGGAGGTCTCGGCATTCAGGCTGAACTTGCCCTGCGCGTCGGCCTTTCCGTCGCCGCCGGGCTCGGGCCCTGTGGGACCCATGCGCAACAGGACCACCGCGATTCCAGACTGCGGTTGGCCGGTGGTGCCGTTGACGACCGTGCCGCTGATGGTGGCCAGGGCCGGCATGGCGCCGGCCAGGATGGCGAAGACCCATCTCATGATTGCATCACCTTCATCGGGTTACCGCATTCGCCGCAGAACTTCATTTCCTTTTCGAACTTCGCACCGCAGGCCGGACACACGTTGCCGACGGGTTTGGGCGGCTTGGTCGCGGGTACCGGAGGTGGGGGTGCCGCTCCATTCATGCCGAGCTGCAGCTTGAGGCGATCGGTCTCCGCCAGCACGCCGGCAAGTTCCTTTTGCAGGTCGCGCTTGGTGTTTTGGTAGTCCTCGTCGGAAAGCTTACCGACCCGGTATTCGAATTGGAGGTCGCGTAGGTTTTCGTAAATCGCTGCCTTGCGTTCGTCCAGGTGGCGAAAGGGGGATTCCGGCTCGGGCTCGGGGAGGTCCTTGGACCTCACACCGAGGATGAAGACGATGGCCGCGATGGCTACGGCGCACGCGATTGCGATGGTCACCTTATTCCAACTTCGCCAGATCCTTTTCGATCTGGTCCTTGTACTTCTCAAGCTCCGGGTCGTCGATTTCAACCGGTCCCAGCTCCGCCAGCGGCTTGGGTTTGTATTTTTTGACGAAGGCGTAGAGAACCAGCAGGCCGACGCCGAGCGCAACGTAGGGAATGATCCAGCCGAAGGCGCTGGGGGGCGCCAGATAGATGACGGAACCGTAGTCGCGGATGAAAGCCTGCACGATCTGGTTGTCGTTCATGTTGACCGCCTGCAGGCGCGCGATGCGCTCCTTGGCGGGCTTGGAGAAGCTGCACTCGAGCATGCTGCAGGTCGCGACAGAATCCTTGCACCCACACTGGCATTGCAGACGCGAGCCGACCCGACGGACGTCATTGCTTGGCTTTTCAGCGGCGGTCTGAGCGCCGCCTGAAAGGCTGGCGGCGGCAACCGCGACCACCAGGAGAAGACTATTTTTGAACCGTAGCATGGGTCTTGGTATAGCCCACCACCTCGGTGCGGGCGTACTGCATTTTGATCTTGCTGGGGACCAGGCAGATGAGCGTGCCGCCGATCAGCACCAGGCCGCCCACCCAGATCCACGACACCAGTGGAAAGACGTAGGCCTGAATGACAGCGCGTTGGTTGTCGTCCGACATGCCACCGAAGTTCAAGTACAGGTCCTCGTTCGGCCTCTGGCGGATTCCGATTTCCGAGGTGCCCTGTTTGCTGGCGATATAAAAACGCTTCTCCGGCTCCAGAATCCCGAGGCTCTGGCCGTTTTTGGAAACCGCGATGGTGGCACGATGCCAGGCGTAGAGCTCGTTTTCGCCCTGCTTGAGGTCGATCATTTTCAGATCGTAGTTGCCCACCCTCATCCGGTCGCCGTTATTGAGTTCCTTTACTTCGCTTTGGTTGAAGGCGTGGCCGGTGAACCCGATGAACATCAGTACGATGCCCATGTGCACCAGGTAGCCGCCATACCGTCGCGTATTCCGATGGGTCAGCTCAATCATGGCGCGAACCAGGCTCATGTCGTTCTTGGAGGCGATCGAATGTCCGCCTTTATAGAACTCCACCATGACCGTCAGCGCCACGAACAGGCAGAAGCCGAACGAGATGAGCGCATAGAAATTTCGCATGCCCGCGGCGATCAGAACCGCGATCAAAACCAACGCCGCAATACCCGGATACTGGAAGTTACGCCGCAGACTTTCGATTGACGTGCGCCGCCAGGCAAACAGCGGCCCGACGCCGGTCAAAAACAGCAGGAAAAGGCCGATGGGGACCATGAGGCGGTTGTACCAGTCGGCATCGAGGGAGATTTTGTCGCCCGTGGCATACTCGGAAATCACCGGGA
>JAGWQP010000393.1 GCA_028876805.1 Acidobacteriota bacterium
CCGGCCTGATCAATCAAGACCTGATCCAGGCATGGCAACTGTGTCGGCGGGCTGCCATATCTCAACCCCGCTAGGCCGCCGGTTCAAGACGTATATCGTTGAGGGGCAGGGAAATCAAGGGCGTCTAATGTTTTTCGATTCCGTCCCTGCCCACCAGATTCTGAACAAGTTACCAGCAGCCGTGTCCGAGCCAGAGGCGCATCTCGGCCTGGCACCCGGTGCCTCTTACCACTCCATCCGGACGGTCAGTTGAAGCTGTCTGGCTCCCGTCGCCGTGTGGTTGATCACTCCGGCCGACTCTGCTCCCAAAATCCGGTCCGGCAGAGCGAAATTGGTCCGGTTCAGCAGATTGAATGCCTCCGCACGCACATCCAGCCACAGGCTCTCTCGAATCGGAAAGCGCCGCGCGATGGTGGTATCCACGTCGACCATGGCCGGTCCGCGCAGAATATCGAATCCTGAGTTGCCAAACTTGTAAAGGCTCGGAATCTGAAACGCGCGAGCCGGATCGTTCGGATTCAAGCTGGTATTGAACCATCGCAGATAGGAGCGCTCCTCGGCGGGAAGCGATCCGCCGCCCACGCGGTCCGGAAGTTGGAAACCACCGTCGTTCAGGCTGTTGGTGGAAAGCTCCGGAGTAAAAGGGAAGCCCGTTTGCAGAGTGGCGATCGCAGAAACACGCCAGTTTGACAACGCCCTAAGACGGCCGTTCGGAGTGTGCCCGCGGAAGGGCAGGTCATAGCTGGCCGTTGCGATCAGCCGTTGCGTAACGTCGAAGGGTGAAGGCGAACGCGCGCCCCTCGGGTTGTAGACAAACTGCGCGATCGCCGGGCGGCTTTGCTGATCGGTTCCGGGAGCCGTTGCATCGTCGAGTGACTTGGCGTAGGCGTAGCCCGCCTCGAATTGCAGCCTCGAGCGCAATTGGCCCTTGGCCTTGAAAACGCCGCCATAGTAAGTGGACCCGCCCGCGAAGCTCAAATAATCGATGCGATCGTGCAAGGAATCGTAAGGATAGCGACGGAAGGTGTACGGCGTGGGCGCTGGATATGGCTGGTTGGCGTCGAAACGGGCGAACAGATGGATACCCATGGAGCCCATGCCGGCGATCTCGAATGTCAGGCCCCGTTGCGGATGGAGGTCGAGCGCAAGTACCCATTGATCAGAATAGGGCGTGTAGTGCGCCTGCTGAAGGGCGTAGACAGCGCCGCGCACCCGGTTGAAGCCGGTCGGATCGGACGGGGGTACCGGCGAAAGCGGTGGCAGGCCGTCCGTCAGGTTCGGCCCCAGTTGATATGTCCCGTTTACGATATCGAGCCGCGAGGCGAACGGCGGATTGCGCGCCAGCGCGCCGGTGGCGATGTACGAACCGTCGTCATAATCCTGGCTGAACCCCCCCCGGAACACAACCGACCCGTTCCCGCTCGCGTCAAAGGCAAATCCAATCCGTGGTGCGAAGGTCCGCTTGTTGTACCCGACTCCCGCATAGCGCCCGGAAACGTCCACGGCTGCCGACTGGAGACTAAAGTTGAAATTTAGCATACGCCCGTTCGCCTCGGTGATCGGGGGATCAAGCGAGTAACGCACGCCGGCTTCAATCGTCAGCCTCCGCCCCAGCCGGATCGAATCCTGAGCGAAAGCCGCTAGTTCCCACCCCCGCAGGTGGTACGGCTGAAACTGGGCGTCGCGGCGTACCTCCGAAGGAAACCCGAGGAGCAACGACGCAAACGCGTCTCCGGTCCCGGCGATCCCCGGCTGGCTCGTGAAGTCCGGCGTGAAGAAGAAAGCGCCGCGCGAGCTCCATTCCGACGCGTCGCCATCTACGTGCCGGCGCACGGTTTGCGTCCCGAACGTCCATGAATGGCGTGCGGTTTTCCAGACGACCTGATCGCTGGCATCGTATGCCACCTGGCGCATCGCAAAGGGCGGCCCGCCGGGTGTCCCCAAAGAAGTGAAGCCGGAGACGACGAAGTAGGGCAGGGCATCAGCGCTCAAGCCGGCCATGCGCAGGACTAATGCATCCGTGCCGCCAGCCCGCGTGTGGAGGTCGTAGAAGGTCACGCCCGCGCGGAACTCGTTCACAAGGGTAGGCGAAATGGGCAGAGTATGTCCCACGGCGCCACCCTGCCAATTCGACTGGGCGTTCACGCCGTCGGCGAGTTGAGAGACGTCGCTGCCACCTCCCGGGAACGCCAGCGGTGATCTCCTGTCCAGTGATCCGCCGCTCAGCCGTACAAACGACGCCCCGTGGGACGAAGAATGGTAATCCGACCGGGCGCCGAACGCGACGCTATTCTGCCGGAGCGCCGAACGAAAAGCGTAGTTGTCAGCGGGGCCCGGCGTCAGCGGATCGGGGTAGAGCGCCGCAAGATCCCGCGAAGGCTCCGGAATCCGGTTCGCCGGAATGCGATTCCCCGGGAACGGATCGCGCAGGTCGAAGTTGATGCCCACCTCGTGGATCGTCGAGGGGTCGTAAATCGTGGACGCCCCGAAATCGCCAGCTTTCTCCGCTCGGGTTGGAACGGTGGATGTGATCGTGAGTCCCTGGCGTTCGCGAAGAATTTCGGCGTCGGCGAAGAGAAACCACTTGCCCCGGCGGATTGGCCCGCCGACCGAACCGCCGAACCGGTTGGTGGTAGCCACCGGTTTGGCGCCATCGAAGAAGTTCCGGGCGTCGAGTTGTGCATTTCGCCAGTATTCAAAAGCCGAGCCATGAAGTCTGCTGGATCCCGCGCGCGTCGCGATACGCACGACCGCGCCCGCAGCGTGACCCAACTCAGCCCGAAGCGCGCCCCCGTCCACTGTAACCGAACCCACCTCTTCGAGTAGCGGCAAAATCAGGGGCCCGCGCACCCAGGCGTCATTATTATCCACGCCATCCAGGAGGAAGCCGTTATCCTGGCTCCGCTGGCCGTAGCTGTTGAACCCCAGATTGCCCCGCAGCCCGTACGGACCCCAGCCCTCGATATTCCCACCTTGCTGGCCGGGTGTGATTTCGGGCGCAAATCGGACCAAATCCAACGGGTTGCTCTGCTCGAGCGGCAGATCGGAGTCTGACACGGGGGCGTCACGGAGCGTGATCGTCGCCTCCAACTCTTGCCCGTCTCGTAAGACGACTTTTCTTTCCCCTGACGCACCGTTCAGCCCGGACCACGCGCTCACTGTGTACGACCCTGCCGGCAAGCCCCCAGCGCGATACTTTCCGGACGGGCCCGACACGAGTTCCCGCCGAATC
>JAGWQP010000394.1 GCA_028876805.1 Acidobacteriota bacterium
CAGGGCATGAGCGCACCAGCAGTCGCGCGACCACCAGGCGACGCTCCAGGCTTTTCAAGCGGAATGGATCAAAGAACGCTTGAGTGAAGTGCCGGGTCGATCGTATCGAGCAAAGTCGACTTGGCGGATGAAGGAGTTAGAGCGCTCGGAGCAGCCGCGTTGGCTCAACCAAGAGCCGATGAAAGAGATCAATCGGGTAACGCGAAGCCCGAACGACGGCGGGGGTGGGGGCAGCGCGTGCTTACCCGGGGGGGGGCGCTCCGCCGGCTCGACACGCGATGAGGCGGATGGAGGGTATCGCATAGAACCCGGCGGCAGACGCCACTTTTCCTTTTGGGGCTGTATAGCCACAGCTCGCAGGCGGGCGGACAGTTTGGTTGCGAGCGCTACTCCCGGTCACGGACAACTCAGTTGGCATCGCGTCGGCGTGAACGAGGCCTCCCGACTGGGCGGGCGCCGTGACCGCTTCGCGGACGCGCTTTCGAGGGTTACAACCTACGGGTTCTGGCGCAGCCAGTCTTCAAATGAGGCCCGGTACAGCACGATTCCCTTGCGGGAATACTCGAGATGGCCCTCTTTGCGGAACTGGTTCATGTAGTGGGTCACGATTTCCCGTGAGGTGCCCACATATTGCGAGAGCAACTCGTGCGTGAACGGCGCCATACGAGTCGATCCGTTCTCATTACGCGATCCCAACCGTTCGGAAAAGCGAATCAGGGAGCGGGCCAGGCGCTGAGCGATATTGTCCGCCGAAAAGCTCTCAATGCGGGCCGCGAAATCGATACTTCGTTGGACGAAGATCTGCACCAGGGCCACTGCCAGGCGCGGCCGCTTCATGATGATGTCTTCGATTTCGGTTGTCGTCCAGGCCATCAGCTTGGAATGATCGAGCGCTGTGGCTTGTTCGGCTCGGTGCGCCAAGCCCAGAAATGCAGACTCACCGAAGAACTCATCGGCCTGGTAAATGTCCACCACCACCTGGCGGCCATCGCTCGCAAGCCGTGATACTTTTACTTTTCCACTGATCACCAGGTAGATCGCGGTGGAAGGCTGGTCTTGACTATAGATCGTCTGGCCTCTACGGTACTCCATGATACTGGAGCAGGGTAGATGCGCTAATGGATCTTCGAGCGCCCTTTGAGGCGCCAACGCTGTGGGACTGGTAGCCATCGGTCTCCTCCATTACATTCCGTGCCGCTTTTAAAGTCGGGCCGTGCACTTCATGTGCCAAATGGCCCACTGATCCCCTTTTCCCCCTAACGACAACGATTCATTGCAGAACGTCATAGATCCGGCAACTCGTAAGCCTCTTCGGGACATTCGTCAGTGGAAATCTTTACCAATGGATTAGAGTGTAGCAGATCCACAACGGTACAGGAATACGGCAAACTATCGGTCCTTATCCGGACCCTGCCGGTTATATCATGAGTTGTGTGAACATCGATCGGCGCTGGTTCTGGGCCACGTTGTCCTGGACCGCGCTGGCTTCCGGTCCCTGGTATTCTTCTCCGGCCGGGCTTCGGTCCGCGCGTCTTGGGCCAGGCGTGTCGATTTTACCCGGAGGCCGCGTGATTGCGCCGCTGGGCGAACAGCATCCCACCGGAGCTCGACCGACGGCGGTCGCGATCAGTGCCTCAGGTAAAACCCTGGTGACGATGAATCGGGACGAGCGACGTCCGTCGCTCACGATCCTTGATCACGGGCCCGCCTGGGAAGTACGCCAGGTGCTAAGCGATACTTTCACGCCGGATGAAGCGCCGAACGAACAGGCCTGGCAGTCAGTCGCCGGGGGGCTGGCCTTTTTCGGCGAGCGCTCGGTGTTCGTCTCCGAGGGAAATACCGGACACGTGGCGCGGATCGACGTCGCGACCGGAGAGCGGCGCCGGACCTTCGATCTCAACTCAAACGGCGATCACGCGAGTTTCACGGGCGATCTGGCCATCGATGGCTCCCGCGGTTTCCTCTACGTCGCAGATCTGGCGAACTTCCGCGTGGCAGCGATCGACATCCGCTCGCGGCGGATCGTCGCTTCCGTGTCGGTCACAGGTGTGCCCCTGGCGCTGGCACTCGCCCCGGACGCGCGCAGATTATATGTAGCCATGGGGCACAGCCTTGTGCGGCAGCCGAAACCGGACGGCCCCGATCGGCCTCCCTCCGGATCGGTCGGTGTGGTGGACGTGACAGAACCCGCGGCGGCGAAACAGGTGGCAGTGATTCGGATCGTCGGAGCCCTGTCGAACAGCCTGTCTGGCATCGTTGCCACCTCCAGGCACGTGTTTGTGTCCGATGCCAGCCGCGACACGGTTACGGCGATCGACACGCGAGCCAACCGTGTGGAGGCCGAGATCCGGATTCCGATCCCGGGGCTCGAGTCGCTCGGCGGCGTCCTGCCCGCGGGTCTGGCCTATGACGACCAAACCGGTTACCTGCTGGTGGCCGAGGCCGGCATCAACGCGGTGGCGCTTTTAGATCCAAAGTCGGGGAAGGTCGTCGCGCAGCTGGCCGCCGCGTGGTTCCCCACCCGGGTCATCGTGGATCGAGGCATCATTTACGTCATCAACGGAAAGGGTCAAGGCAAAGGACCTGACGAAGGTGGAAATCTCGGATTTGCGGGTTCGGTCTCCATCTACCCGATGCCGAGACCGGACGCGCTGGCTCGCGCCACCAAGTTCGTCTTGCTCGCGAACGGCTTTGAGCCACGTTCCGAGGCCCCGCCACCGGTGCCGCAAGCCATTCGGCACGTCGTCCTCGTGCTTAAGGGCAACCGTGGTTTCGACGAGGTTCTGGGCGACGTGACCAAAGTTTCGAACTCTCTGGTGGTTGGCGCGCCGCCCTTAGCCCGATTCGGCCAAGACGGCTACGTCGACGGCCACGGCCAGAGGTTGAGCCTACATCACGTTAGCGTGACTCCCAACCACCACGCCATCGCCACCGAGTGGGCTTTCAGCGACAACTTTTATCTAGACGGGGACACCGGGCCCGGAGGCCAGGAGTGGATGGCGGCATTCGGCCACCTGCTGCGGCACGGGATTTCGTTCTATCGATTTGGAGAGGGCTTCGATCCTCAGATGGCCGATACCGATCGCGCGCGCCGGTTTATCCACGAAATCGACGAAGAGTTTGGAAGCGCGACGACCGACTTGCCGCAGTTCATTCTAGTCCAGCTGCCGAATGACCGCCTGGCGACCGCGCGTCCCAAGGCCGGTTATCCGTACGATGAATCCTATGTGGCGGACAATGACGAGGCCCTCGGCCGCATTCTGGAATATCTTTCGGGCACCCGGTGGTGGGGCCGGATGGCGGTGTTCGTGACCGAAAGCGGGGCCGACGGTGGTATCGATCATATTGACCGAGACCGCACCTTGCTGCTGTCGGCCGGCCCTTGGGCGCGGAAACACTATGTCTCCCACATCAACGCGAGTTTTCCCAGCCTGTTCAAGACGATTTTCCGGATGCTCGGCGTGCCCCCCATGAACTTGTTCGATGCTAGCGCGGCGGATTTGAGCGATTGCTTCGCGCCGGCCGCCGACCTCGCGTCTTACCATGCGATTCCCGTGGATCCGCGCGTTTACAACCCACGTTCCCAATAGAGTTGCTCGCGTCGACGACATTCGGCCGGTTGGCGCGTCCGGATTGGATAATCGAGTCCCGGAACACGGCCGTCAAGGCCAGCGCCTTCGGATCGGAACTCAATTGCTCGACCGTGAACCGCATCTTGCGACGCCAGTTGGGATGCTGCCAAGTGGTTCCGGGTACGTTTTGTTGGGCGACTTCGAGCGTGAGATCCTCCTGGTTAATGGCCAGCAGCCGGGAGGGTGTCTTCGCCAGAAAGCCGGCAATTGCGCGATGAAGATCCGGCGTGAGTTCCGGGTATTGGTCGGCTGAGCGCGGCAAAGCTGCGGGCAACAGGCCCGCGCGGAACAGGGTGTCCAACATTTTTTGCTTGTCGTGCGCCCGCGCTGCCAGTTGCGACTGGTATCCGTCCTTGTCTATGATCCTGGCCTTGCGACGCGCTTCAATGTCGGAGCCCACCCAATAGCCGGCGATCGTCGCCAGGTCATGCGTCGTCGAGGAGACCAACGCCGGCTCAGGATATGTGTCGTAATTCTTGAATTCTTCGCCGTTCTTCTCGAAATAGAAGAGCCGGTAACTCAGGATGCCAAAGCGCGCCAGCGATTCCCGAATGGCGGGTTCCACCGTGCCCAGGTCTTCGCCCACGACCACCACGCGGTTGCGCACGCTTTCGAGCGCGAGCAACCGCAAGTAATCTTCGGAGAGCTCCCGCACGTAGGCGCCTTGGCTCGCGTCGTAACCGTCGGGAATCCAGTAGAGCCGGAACAGACGCATCACGTGATCCATGCGCAGCGCCCCGCCGTGGCGGCAATTCTTGCGAAGCGATTCGGTAAAGAGGCGGTAGCCGTCTTCCCAATGACGGGCCGAGTGTGGCGGCGGAAAGCCCCAATCCTGTCCCTGCGGCGAGAAATCGTCGGGCGGCGACCCTACCCGGCAACCGGTGGCGAAGAATGGGCGGTGGGCCCACAGGTCAGAGCCAAAGCGGTCGGTGGCCAAAGCCAGATCGTGGTACAGGCCGATCGAAAGGCCACGGCTGCGCGCGTACTGCTGGGCGTGTTCGAGCTGGCGGTTAATCTGCCACTGCAAATACTGGTAGAACAGCACTTGGCGCCAATGCTTTTGGCGGAACGCGGCTGTCGCCGGCCCGTCAGGATCCCGGTATTTTGGCGGCCACTGCGGCCAGGTCCAGACTTTGGGGTTGCGCCGGTGGAGGTGTTCGTCCAGCGCGCAGTAGGTGGCGAACCTCTCGAGCAGCAGGCCCTCGCGCTCCTGGAACCTTCGGAACTCCTGGGCGCGCTGGGAGCGGCCACGCCACTCGCGCAGAAAATCAGTGAACATCAGCTTCAAAAACCGCAGCTTGAGTGCGCTCACCCGCTCGTAGTCGATGAACGCCGCGTCCCGCAACTCCGCCAACTCGGCACAGATGTCGCTCCGGTGCCGGAGTTCCCGCACCCGAGCGGAGCGCGCGAACTCCTCGATCGCTTCCACGTCCAGATAAAGGTAGTTCTGATAGAAGATGGAGTTCGGAGAATAAGGGCTAGTGTTGAAGGGCTGCCGGTTTTGAATGGCATGCAGGGGATTCAGCGCGACAAAGCTGGCCTGGAGGCTTTCGGCCGCCCAATCCACCACGGCCCCCAGATCGCGGAAGTCGCCGCAGCCCCAATTGCGCGCCGAGCGCACGCCATAAAGGCTGATCGCTACCCCGGCGGCGCGGCCGCCCTCGGTGAGACCCGGGTGGGTCCAGGCGTGGTCGGGGGTCACGATGTAGCGGGTCTCGGCGCGGGCGGAGCCGACCGCGACCGACACTTCGTGATAGCCGAGCGGCAAATCATCAGGCAGGTGCGTCTGCCTGCGGACCCAGGTTCGGCCGTCCATTTCCACGGACCCGGTTTCGGTCAGGGTGCCGACTTCCACCTCGGTTTCCCAGAGTGCGCCGTCTTCCTGCCGCACCATCACGCGCGCCCGTTCTTTGAGGGCTTCGGCGGGCACCTGAAGCGTCAGCAGGCGCGGCGCGGACTCGGAGGTCACCACCGCCGGCGGCAGTAGGCGCTGCCACTCTCGCCTGGTCCGGTCGGCCAGGGCGCGCACCAAGCCGTCGGGCGTATCCGCGGCCATGCCCATCGATTTCAAGATGGCCTGTTTCACGCGTATCGGAGTGGTGTGGTAGTTTCCCCAGATGTCCCAATAGCCTCCTTCAATTCCACAGGAGGCGGCGGCTCTGTCCACGAGGTGCTCGAAGCTTTCGGGCGTCATTCGTCGGCGGGTACTCCTCGATTTTACTTGAGCGCAGTGGAGCGTGCGAGAATAAAGGCATGGATAAGCCCCTGGCCAGCGGTCCGCTCGAGTTGTTCTCGCGCGTGGACGACTATTCGGTTGCCAATGCCGCTGCGGCTGCTTCTGACGGAATCGTCTTCTCCACGCTCAACAGCGCGGTGAATTGGGCGCGCAAGAATTCCATCTGGCCGATGACCTTCGGCCTGGCCTGCTGCGCGATTGAAATGATGTCGATGAGCGCTTCGCGGTTCGACATTGCCCGCTTCGGGGCAGAAGTCTTTCGCGGCTCTCCGCGCCAAGCCGACCTGATGATCATCGCCGGGCGCGTCTCCAACAAGATGGCTCCCGTGATCCGCCACTTGTACCAGCAGATGCCGGAGCCCAAGTGGGTCATCTCAATGGGCGCGTGCGCAACTTCGACAGGCGTGTTTAACAATTATGCGCTGGTCCCGGTCAACCAGGTGATTCCCGTGGACGTGTTCGTGCCGGGCTGCCCGCCGCGGCCGGAGCAGTTGATCTATGCCATCATGCTCCTGCAGCAGAAGATCGAAAAGCAAGGCGGCACCGTCAAGCAGGTTCTGAACCTGGCGTAGGTCTCCACGCGCAACCCCCGGACAAGTCGGTTCGACCGCAACCGCGCGGCGGGCCGAAATCAGGTACGCGAACATCTCGAACCAAATAGGCGGCAAGCTGACGTCGGTCGACGCCGCCCGCTCGGTTCCGATGACCCCCGGAGTGCCGAGTCAACAGGCGCATCCAGCCGAAGGACGTGTCGTGGATCTGCTTGCTCCCCCTCTCCATGCCTCTCAAACGGCTCGGGATTTCCCCGCTGATCAGTTGCTCCCCCATCGAGGGTTGCGGTATTCTGATAATTCTAGATGGCTAACACCTATTCCGCCCTTAAGCGGGTGCGTCAGACCGAACAGCGTACGGAGTTCAATCACAGGAGCCGATCGCGGCTGCGGCACCAGATCCGCCTGATGCGGCGCGCCCTCACCGAAAAGAACGCGCAGAAGGCCGGCGCCTTGTTGCCCGAAACCTTTTCCGTGATCGACCGCGCGGCGAAGGCCGGCATCATCAAGAAAAACACCGCGGCGCGGTACAAGTCGAACCTGCACACGCGCGTCAAAGCGCTGGCGAAGTAGTCCGGCGGTTCGCGAGAGAATCAACCGCTACCCAGTGCGCCAAGGTTCGGTCCTCAGGAATTATACTGGTTCACTGCGAAGCCTTAGCCGAGCCTGGCCGGGCAGGCTCGAGTGGGAATTTCCGCGGCGAGACAAGGGATTCGGCCGTCGAGCTCCCCAAACTCACTGGGTGTGCCTTCAGTAGGTTCTCTTTCCGGCTGCCAACGATTCCACCTGCCATGGGCGGTAGCGATTCGTACCACGGCGCAGCCATCGCTACTGATCGAAGCGGCAATACCCTATGCGACCCGCAATCGGGCTATCGTCGTCAGAGGAGTACCGTAAGTCGCGGACGGACGTGGTCCGTAAGCAAAGTTCCGCCCGTGTCACCGCACGCACGGACAGATGGCGAACTCGTGCTCCAGCGTTGTGCGGCGGTCTCATCCACGACCTCGTACGAACTGCGGATATCGTGTGGCGGTGGGGAGACGTCGCTCCGGGCAGGGTCACCGGGCTCGTCGAGATCGATTTCGAACCCCCGCGGCGGGCAACGCCGCTACTATCTGGAGCGTAAACGGGGCAAACAGTGATCTTTTTTCTTTGTCGGTGGCACCCCAACGGCCGGCATCCAGGTCCGGCGCTCCCGGCTCTCCACCATTCAAGACGCTAGCGAAAAAATCAGGCGGTCAACTCCAGGACAAATCGCTCCATGACAATGCGATCGTCCGGCGGGGCGTCGCGAAGACCCCGGTCGGCGTGGAAGATCAGCCTCAAAGCGGTCTCGAGCTGCGGCTTGCTGAAATTCGATGCCGTCTGATAGACCTGCTCGGCGCGTGAGGCCCACATCGGAACTCCTAGGCGCGAGAAGTGTCCCTGGATCTGTTGGGAGCTTTTCAAGCCGGCTTCGCGCGCGACCAACGCCATGCGGAACTGCGTCGAAAGGAACGCCAGCGCGAGCGGGAGATATTCGCCTTCCTTGGTCAGCGTATCCAGAATCTCGAGCGATCGCGTGCGGTCGCGGCGGCCGAGGGCGTGGACCAGGGCAAAGATGGTGGTGACCCGTGCGTCGGCAACCAGCGCGGCAACGTCGTCTACACCGACCGTTCGGTCGCCGGCAAACAACGCCAGCTTTTCAATTTCCACCGCGATGCGAGTCATATCGGCGCCCAGCGCCTCCACCAACAGATCGACGGTCGCCGAGTCCATGCGGAAACCGGCTTGGCGGACGAGCACCTGGGCTTCCCCGCGGGCTTCGTGCGCGGAGTAGCGCCGCAGTTCGACCACCTCGCCAACGGCGGCAAAAAATTTTCGGACCCGCTCCTGCTTGCGCTTGTCGTCGCCTTCGAAGTCGTACCGCACGGCTTCGAAGACCAGCGTGACGGAGGGCGTGGGGTTGCGCAGATAAGCCGCGAGCGGCGTGGCATCGATGGCGCCGCCCTCGCCTTCGGCCTCTTCATCGGTGCGGCTCCGCCGCAAAGCGGCCTCCGCATTCACCACCCAGATCAGGCGTTCGGCGGCGAATAGCGAGAGCGACCGGGCATCGTCCAGCACTTCGGCGAGCCCGATTTCGCCGAGATCGTGCTCGGTGACGGCGCCCTCCGCGACTGCGGCCATTAGCGCTTCTTTCAGGCGGCGGCGTTGGTAGGCCTCCGGGCCGAGCAAGAGGACAACTGGCGGGAGGTCGCGCTTCCTCACACGCGAGAGCAGTTGGGACGGAGTCATGAACTAGAACTGTTCCAACACCGCGCCGACGACGCTGCGAGCCACGTCCTGGCTGAGCCGGATCATGGCCGTGCCGCTCTCGTCGAAGTATTTCTGCGGGTCGATCGAGATCTCGTAGCGCTCCCGATAGACGGCGCCGGGCTGGCTCCAGAGGACCTTGCCGGTCATCCGGTCGGTCAGCGTAAGCTGGAGGGTCACCATGGCCTGGACGCCGGTGCCGCGACCCGAACTCGGGTCGAAGGTAGTCGGCAAGGCCACGAAATTGATGACGCTGCCCGTTAGTACCGCGTCAGCCTGGGCCGGATCGGCCACTACGCGATAGCGCGTACGCGAGATGAATTCGCGGGTGATGTCTTCGGGAAGAAGACGCGCCAGCTGATAGCGCGTCGTGATGTTGCCGAATGCAGGGACAGCGATGGTTTTGATGTTCTTCGGAATCAAATCGGCGCGGCCGGATACATGGTAACCGCAAGCGGATCCCCACATCGCGCCGCTAAGCGCCGCGGCGAGGGCGAGCTTGGTCATAGAGCCTCGCCGGCGACGGCGACGGCATTCTCGGCCATCAGCCTCAGATTATCGGCCACCAACCAGAACCAGCAGGCTTCCCGGTCGTTGCGGTCCGGCAGAATCGCGCCGATGGCAATGCCGCCCTGGTTGGCTTGGCCGACGATGGTGGGCGGTTCCAGATCGGCCCCGCGGACATCAATGGATCCGGCCGCCAAGCTGGCTTCCAACTCTTCGACACCGGGATTGGAATCGAACCGGACCCACGCCGAAAAACTGTAGCCGTGGAACACCGGCGCTTGGATCATCCGCAGAGACGGTATCGGCGCGCCCTCTCCATCACCGGACAATGCCAGCAGGCTGGCCAGATGCCGATCGATGCGCAGCTCGGACTCCTCCAGGGGCACCGGGGCCTCGTCCCCGTAACGGGCCAGCAGGTTGAAACCGAGCTGCGCGTCGAAGATGGCTTTGGGCAGCGACTTGAACGACAACAGGTTGATGGTCTGGTGCTGGAGTTCTTCTAGACCGGTCGCGCCGCGATCGCTGGCCGGCGCGAAAATCTGGACGACGGAACGATCTATGGGATGGTACGC
>JAGWQP010000395.1 GCA_028876805.1 Acidobacteriota bacterium
AGCAAATCCCATCCCGGTTGAAACTTGACTCGGAAATTGGTCGTCCAGGGCCTGGTGTAAGCCTTCGCGTCCTCGATGGTGGCCTCGTACTGGAGCGTCAGATAGTCGGGGCGCCGGAATTTTTCCACCACATGAAGGTTTTCACTCGTGGGGTGGCCTACATAGTCGAGCCACGTCCGGCCATTGAATCCCACCGTGTCCACCACCAGGGTGTCGTTGCCTTCCCACGAACCGATCGATTCTCCCAGCCAGGTGGGATTCAACTGATCAGGCGCCGTGTGTTTCCTACCGTCCATGAAAATCTGGCGGTACATGTGCGAAGCGCCTTCATACAAAATGACGACGCGATCCCGTAATTGCAAAAACTCGAAAGGGTACGGCGTGCCGGTGTACCTGGGGACGCCCGGCGGGAGGCAATACCCTTCGGGGTCATCCTTGGAGTCATTGGCACGGCGCTCTTGGAAAACCTTCAATCCCCAGTTGGTGAAAGGCACATCGACAGCCTTCTCCACGTATTTCTTGTCAGCCCAATCGAGGACCCAGATCGGTGCCCACACACCCTTTCCGCCAAAGTCCACCTTCCCGTCGGCGAGACGCGGTGTCGGCCCGGGGACCGCCGGAGCCTTTCCCTGCCCCTCTCGGCGCTCCTGGGCTGCGCCGAAAGCGGCCAGCCCTAATGCCAGAACACTGGCGCACACCACACTTTTGTTCATCGGCAGATATTATATCAGCCGCCTCGATTACGCCTTTGCGGGCGGCAGGAACCTTCGCACGCCGAAATCGTACACGGCCCCGCCGATGACGCCACCGATGAGCGGCCCCACAATCGGAACCCAGAAGACCGGCTCGCCGTCGGTGAGTCCGTTGTTTTTGAAGCCGGCGATCGCAGTGAACAGCCGCGGGCCGAAGTCGCGCGCCGGATTAATCGCGTAACCGTTCATCGCCCCAAACGACACGCCGATCGCAACCACGATGACACCGATCAATACCGGGACCAGGTTCGCCTGCGGCGCCTGGTTGCGGTCGTCGATAATCGCGAAGATCAAAAAAACCAGCAGCGCGGTTCCGAGGATTTGATCCACGAGGCCTGCCGAGACGAGCCCTTGGTAGGGAAAAGTCGAGAAGACGCCCGCCGTCTTCGTTAACCCCGGGTCAAAATTGAGAAAGGCCGGCCGAAAATCCAGGAAAACCACGGCCGCACCGCAGAACGCGCCTGCGACCTGAGCGATCCAGTACGGCACGACCTTACGCCAGGCGAAGCCCCGAAACGCCGCTGCCGCCAGCGTCACGGCAGGGTTGATGTGCGCCCCCGAGATGCGGCCGGCGGCGTAAACGCCCATCGTCACGCCCAATCCGAACCCGAGGTTGATGTTGATCCAGCTCCCGCCCGGTATGCTCCCGTTGCCGAAGAGCACGGCCATCGCCACCGAGCCGATGCCGAACAACAGCAGGATCATCGTCCCGAAAAACTCCGCCACTAGTTCCGGCCACATGTTCGTACATGATATACCAGCGGCCGAGGTCAGACGAAGGAAAACGGGAAATCATTTTACGGCAACGATCTCAGGGCTAATACCAGTTGCGAAGCCGCACCTCGATCCCGGAGCCGTCCAAGGCCTTGGCAAAGGCATTCAGATCCGAGCCCATGTAGTGGTACGGGTATACAATCGCTGGATGAAACGCACGCACGGCTTCGGCCGCCTCCTGCGGCGTCATGGTGTAGGGCAGGTTCATGCAGACGAAGGCGACATCGATCCTCTTTAACTCCTTCATTTCCGGAATGGCTTCGGTGTCGCCCGAAAAGTAAAGCCGCCGGCCGCCGTAGGTTAGGATGTAGCCGTTGCCGCGGCCCTTGTCGTGATAGAGCTGGCCAGCCGCCGGGCCTCGCTTCATGTTGTACATGGGGATGGCTTCGACCGAGAACGGGCCGATGTCGGTCTTCTCTCCGTTGCTCAGCACCTTTGCCCCCGCCACTTTGTCGGACACCGCCTTGGGTGCTACGATCACCGTCTCGGCCTTCTTGAGTTTCTCGACGACAGCGGGAACCAGGTGATCGCCGTGGATATCGGTAATCAGGATGTAATCCGCCTGAGGCAGACCATCGTACTTGCCTTGAGCCGGGTCGATGTAGAGAACTTTGCCACCGGCTTGAATCATCACGCTGGCGTGCTGGATGGGCGTGAGCTGGAGGGTGCCGGCGGAGGTTGCGAAGTTTTCCGGGGCGGCGAAGGCGGCCACCGCCGCAAGCGTGAATGCAAACGCGAATCGTGTCATATGGCGGATTGTACATCAGCGGTGGGGCCGCCTGCTCCCAATTTCCGGCGTGTCGCTGGCGGCGTGCGACAATCCGATGACGGCGAGCTCCGGGGGACACCCGAGGCGGATTCCAAACGAGATGCGCACCGGTAAGATCCGGAATTGATCCAGCCTCGCCGACAAAAACGCAAAGCGCAGGCTGGGAAATGCACGCAGCCGTGAGCGCGTCGGCCACGTCGCGGCGGCAGTATCTTCCCACGGCCTCATACCCTTCGCTGAGAATCCACTTCAGAACTCGCTCAAGCTGAAGCATAAAATCGCCAGGGCCGTGCGCGCTCGTTCGGTATGCCTCCCCCTTTGGCCGAGCTTCACGTCCCGCGCCCGACGAGGTTGAACCTGTGTCGAGAGTCTCTAGATTCCGCGGCCGTCACGGCGATGATCGACGCTCGACCCTTTGGGAGCGGCTGCCACACCGGTCTGGGCGAGAGTGCTTGTCAAATTCCCTCGGTCGACCCTAAGCCCCTGAAATCACGTCGGTTACAATCCCGCGGACCGATAGCCCGAGCCGGCTCAGGTGCTTTCGTTACCATTGCTCAACGGATACGTCATATTCTACGGGTAGATGGCCGAGCACACAGCCGGTACGGCTGGCGCTCGCTTGAGCTCGCAAGTGGATTCGCTCATCCGGGCGGCGCAGCGTGGCGACCAGGACGCGTTCGAGCAGCTGGTCCGCGTCTACGATCAAAGTGTGCTCCGGCAGGCCATGAACCTGCTGCGCTCCCCCGAGGAGGCGCGGGATGTGTATCAGGAGGTCTTTCTCAAGGTATTTCGGAATCTGCACACATTTCGTTTCGATTGCAGCTTCCACACCTGGCTGTATCGAATTGTGACGAACGTGTGCCTCGACCATCTGCGGAAACGGATTGTACGCAAAGAGGAACCGGCAGTGGTGGAAACCGGTGAAGGACGAGTCGATCGAACGGAGAGTTTCGAAGAGGGATCGGCGCATGCCGACCCGGAACGCAAGTTATGGAATCGGCAACTCCAGGAGCGGATCGAAGAAGGCCTGCAGGATCTGACACCGCGCGAGCGCATGGTATTTGAAATGCGGCACTATGACGGCATGCGCTTGCGCAACATCGGCGAGATCCTAGGCACCACCGAAGACGCGGCCAAGAATTGTTTGTTTCGCGCCACGCAGAAGATGCGCTCCGCATTGGGAGATTTCGTATGACATGCGACTTAGCTTTGAAGGCCATTCCCCTGTACTTTTACGGCGAGTTGACCCCCTCTGAAGAAGAACGCGTAGAGCAGCACGTACACGAGTGCGAGACCTGTTCCCGCGAGCTCGAGCGGCAGCGGGCCTTGGGGCCGGCGCTCGACCAGCGGCGCATCGAACCTTCCCCGGGGCTGCTCGAAGAGTGCCGCGCTGACCTGATGGCGGCGATTCAAGGAGGCGCCGGCGCCGAGGCTCCATCCGCAAACCCCTGGAGACTCTTCCTCGCAGCGCTGGAGCACAGTTTTCGAGGCTGGGCACGCTTCCGCCAGCCACTCGGTGCCGTAGCCTTGCTGGCTCTCGGTTTCTTTCTTGCGCGCGTCACCCCGATCGCGCCTTTCGTCGCGCCCGCGCCGCGGGTAGGACCCGCCGATCAGGTTTTCTCCACGGTGCGGTCCGTGCAACCCGATAACGCCGGAGGGGTCCAGATCGCGCTCGACGAGACGCACCGGCGCGTCATCTCCGGCCGCATGGACGATCAAAAAATCCAGCGGCTTCTGCTGACCGCAGCGCGCGAGGACAACCCGGCGGTGCGAGTGGAGTCCGTGGGCCTGTTGAAGAGTCAGCCGGCCTCAAGCGAAGTCCGTGATGCGCTGCTCAACGCCCTGGCCCACGACTCCAACGCGGGCGTCCGGCTCAAGGCCGTCGAGGGGCTCAAGCCGCTCGGTAGTGAGCCGCAGGTCCGCAAGGTTCTGGCGCAGGTGCTGCTGTCGGATGACAACGCCGCGGTCCGCATGCAGGTGGTGGATCTGCTGGTGGAACATCGCGATGACGCCATCGTGGGGGTTTTGCAGAACCTCATGCAGAAAGAGGATAACAGTTACGTGCGCCTGAAGTCGGAAAAAGTGCTAAAGGAAATGAATGCGTCAATCGGGACTTTCTAGGCCGGCCGGGGTTCTGGCCGGTCTTTTTATTTTTGTGCCTTCCGTCCTCCTCGCGCAGCGAACGCTGAGCCGAGAGGGCGACCAGTGGGTCGAGACCCTCACCGGCACCGCTCCGGCCGCCGCGCGGCTGCGAGTGAACTGCCACGGGCCGGTTCATCTGGAAGGGGGAGCAGCCAGCGAGATCGCTTACAGCGTTAAGCTGAGCGTACGCGCCCGCAATGAAGCGGCGGCGAGGCGCCTCCTCGGGCGATTTGGCGTTCGGACCATGCGGTCCGGAGACTGGTCGGTTGTGACCACCGAAGGCGGTCCAGTGACGAGCATTCTCACACTCCAGGCGCCGCGACTGGAAGCGGCGGTCATTTCGACCGCGGAGGGCGGCGTGGAGGCCAATGGCATCGACGGGGCCCTCACGGCGGATTCGGGCGCTGGTGAGTTGAAGTGCGACCGCGTCCGCGGCGACTGCCGGCTGATGACGGGGGGCGGCGACATTCTGGTCGGCGAAGCTGGCGCGCGGTTGCGCGCTGCCACCGGAGGAGGCCGGATCGCGGTGAAATCGGTTCGCGGCGAGGCGGCGCTCGAGACCGCCGGCGGAGATATCGAAGTCGGTGACGCCGGGGCTACGGTTCGCGCCGATACGGCCGGCGGCTCGATTCGAGTCACCCGCGCGGGCGGCTCGGTGACGGCGTCGACCGGCGGCGGTCCAATTGTCATCGGCCAAGCCGGGGGTGTCGTCATTACGCGCAACATGGCAGGCCCGGTGCAGGTGGGCGCCGCACCTGGGGTTCGCAGTGAATCCGGAACCGGGGGTGTGCAGCTGAGCAACATCGCTGGACCGATACGCGTTTCGACTGCCATAGGCAACATCATGGCGAGCCTGCTGGCTGGCAGCCCCCTCTCCGATTCCTTCCTCGCCACAGGCAACGGTGACATCACAGTCCTGATTCCGTCTAACCTAGGCCTGACCATCCGCGCAGAAAACGATCTGGCCGATTCCATCAGGCGGATCGTCTCTGACTTCCCCGGAATTCCAGTGCGGATGATGGGCACGCAGGTGGTTGCCGAAGGGCCGGTCAACGGCGGCGGTCCGCTGCTGCGGATCTCCGGCACAGGTGGCACCATTTTTATTAAGCGTCAACCATAGAGGTTCGTTATGAGCACTGGAACTCTTACTCTTCTCTGTCTGGGGGTGCTTACTCTGGCCGTCGCACCCGCGCGAGCGCAAGACCCCCGCCGCCCGAATCCGGGCACCATCCAACGTTCGGGCACCAGCTATCTGGGCATAGGGGCCGTCGAGATTACTCCCGAGCGCGCCAGGGCGCTCAACCTCAATCAGGATCGCGGGGTCGAGGTCGACCACGTCGAAGAGGAAAGTCCGGCCGCCAAAGCCGGAATGAAGCAAGGTGATGTCGTGCTGGAGTACAACGGGGAGATGGTGGAAGGCACGGAACAGTTCATCCGCATGGTGCGCGAAACACCGGCCGGCCGGCAGGTCAAGGTGGTCGTCTGGCGCGGCGGTGCCAACCAGACCCTGACGGTGACAGTCGGCGCCCGGAAAAATACGGTCATCGAAACGCCCAACGGGCCGGTAAACGTGCCGATTCCTCCCTTGCCGCCGATCGAAATACCACGTCTTGAAATGTCCTGGCAGACGCCGCTTCTTGGGATCGAAGGCGAATCGCTCGGGTCGCATGGACAGTTGGCCGACTTTTTCGGCGTCAACGACGGCGTGCTGGTCAAGTCTGTCATCAAGAACTCCGCCGCCGACAAAGCCGGCGTCAAAGCCGGCGACGTGATCGTCAAAGTCGACGACTCCAAGGTCGCGACCACGCGTGAAATCAACAGCGTACTCCGCTCCAACCGCACCAAGAACACTTTCACCCTGATCGTGGTGCGGAACAAAAAGGAGATGCCGGTAACCATCACGCTCCCGGACCGCAGCGGCCGTCGCCGGTGGTCCCTGACCCGGGCGTTTCCTGCCTGAGGAGGCGCTTGAGTAGACTGATGTTGTGACTCGAGCCCTCCGTCTGACCCGACGACAGGCATTGGCGGCTACGGCTGTGACTCCGCTTGCGCTGGTAGCGAGCGGGGAGGGTGCCCTGCTGCCGCCGAACATTGTCTTCATCCTAGCCGATGACCTCGGTTACGCCGACCTCTCCTGCTACGGCCGGCGGGACTACCAGACGCCCCACATCGACCGGCTGGCCGCCGAGGGCGTGCGCTTCACGCAGGCTTACGCCAATTCCGCCGTATGCTCGGCGACACGCACGGCGCTGATCACGGGACGATACCAATACCGCCTTGCGGTCGGTCTGGAAGAACCGCTCTCGGCGAGCAGCCGCGAGCGCAATGTCGGTTTGCCCCGCGAGCACCCGACCCTGCCCTCCCTGTTGAAGAGAGCAGGCTACGAGACCATGCTCATCGGCAAGTGGCATTTGGGCTGGCTGCCCGACCACGGCCCCCTCCAGAGCGGCTACGATCATTTCTGGGGTTTTCGCGGAGGCGCGCTCGATTACTTCACGCACAAGTCCGGACCGGCAAACACCGCGACCGATGACCTTTGGGACGGCGACGTGCCCATTCATCAGGCCGGATATCTGACCGAACTGATGGGAGATCAGGCTGTGTCGCTCGTTCGCCGTTGGGCGGCTGAGGCCAAAAAAGCCCCCTTCCTTTTGAGCCTGCATTTCAACGCACCACATTGGCCTTGGGAGGGACCCGGGGACGAGGCGGAGTCCGAACGCATCAAGAACCTGATCGACTTCGACGGCGGATCACTCGCAACGTTTGCCCGGATGGTTGCCGAGATGGATCGGCAGGTGGGTCGGGTTCTGGAGGCTCTCGAATCGGCCGGCATGGCGAGCAACACCATGGTCGTGTTCACCAGCGATAACGGCGGCGAGCGGTTTGCCGATGTCTGGCCGTTCAGCGGCCGGAAGACCGACCTGCTCGAGGGCGGCCTGCGGATACCCGCCCTCGTCCGCTGGCCGGGGCACATCCGGCCAGCGAGCATCTCGCCGCAAGTCGCCATCACCATGGACTGGCTCCCAACCCTTCTCGCTGCGGCCAATGTCGAGCCGGACCCCGCCTATCCTCTCGACGGGATCAACCTGTTGCCCACGCTCGCCGACAACGCCCGTCCCGTCTCCCGCAAGCTGTTCTGGCGATACAAGTACAACGCTCAACGTGCCTTCCGCGACGGTGATCTGAAATGGCTCAAAATCAATGACAACACCTTCCTGTTCAACGTGGCCGCCGATCCGCTCGAACGAGCCAACCTGAAGGACAGGTTGACGGATGTGTACCGGCGGATGGTCGTCGAGTATGAGGCTTGGAACGCCACCATGCTGCCGGATGACCCGGCATCGACGACCGGCCCGCTGGGCGACGCGAGCCAGTTGGCTGACCATTACGGCGTCCACCGGAGGTAGGAGGCCCGGAAAAGGCCTGAAAATGCACCGGCGAGATCGGCCATTCTGTTGGTTCTCGTACGGTTTGGGGCGAGTTTCCCGATTGCCCGTGTGGGCGGGCCATGCTATAGTCAAAACGCGTTTGATAGCTTCTCCGGCCGAGTGGATCCAAGTGTTCCTCCCCGATGAGCCCGCTTTCAATCGTCAGGAGGATGGTGTGAAGAACATCTTCGTCGGTAACCTGGATTTCCATGCTACCGAAGAATCTCTCCGTAGCCTGTTCGAACGCTACGGTACCGTCAACAGCGCCCGGATCATGACGGACCGGGACACCGGCCGTTCCCGCGGCTTCGCGTTCGTGGAGATGGCCAACGAAGGAGAGGCGGACCAAGCCATCGCCGCTCTCAACGGGTACACCTTGGACGGCCGCGCCCTCAACGTGAATGAAGCCCGCCCGAAGCCAGAGCGGAGCTTTGGTCAAGGGGGCGGAGGAGGCCGCGGCTTTGGGGGAAGAGGTGGCCGCGGCAACCGCGAGCCGCGCTACTAGAGTCCTCGCGTTCCGTTTTCCAGAAAGGCGCGCAGGCGATGGCTGCGGCTGGGGTGTCGTAGTTTGCGCAGCGCCTTGGCTTCGATCTGACGGATGCGTTCGCGAGTCACTGCGAAGTTCTGACCGACTTCTTCGAGGGTGTGCTCGCTGCCGTCCTCGAGGCCGAAGCGCATCTTGATGATTTTTTCCTCGCGCGGAGTGAGGGTCTTCAAAACCTGGGCAGTCTGCTCGCGCAGGTTCAGGTTGATCACGGCGTCAGAGGGCGAGATCCCGTTCTGATCGACGATGAAGTCGCCAAGGTGTGACTCCTCCTCTTCGCCGATGGGGGTTTCGAGCGAGATCGGTTCCTGGGCCACGCGCAGGACCTTGCGTACCTTCGACACCGGCAACTGCAGGCGCTTGGCGAGTTCTTCGTTGGTCGGCTCCCGCCCCAATTCCTGCACCATCTGCCGCGATGTCCGGATCAGCTTATTGATGGTCTCGATCATGTGGACAGGGATGCGGATCGTTCGGGCCTGGTCGGCAATCGCACGCGTGATGGCCTGCCGCACCCACCAAGTCGCATAAGTCGAGAACTTGTAGCCGCGGCGGTACTCGAACTTGTCCACGGCCTTCATCAGGCCAATGTTGCCTTCCTGGATGAGATCGAGGAACTGCATGCCGCGGTTGGTGTAGCGCTTGGCGATGCTGACCACCAGCCGCAGGTTGGCCTCGATCAGCTCTTTTTTGGCGGCCTCGGCTTCTTGGTGTGCCTGGGTGATGATCTCCAGCGTGCGCCTCAGTTCGGAGGCTGAGGCGCCGAACTCCTCCTCCAGCTGTTGCAGCTTCTGGCTATATACGCGCTGCTCCTTGCGCAGGTCCTTAATAGCTTCGGTCCGCGGACCGGGCCAGGTCTCGAGCTTCCGTTGCAGCTTGGAAACCTCGCGCTCGACGGGGCGGAACTGCTCGACCGCATGCCGGACCCGCTCGATCAGGTGACGGATGACCGGCGTCTGGAACTTTATAGCGCGCACCTGCCGCGAGGTCTTCACCACCAGCCGCGCCAACTCCCACAACTGGCGGCGGTGCTGCTTGGGCTTCATACCGCGCGGAATGGCTTGCAGTTTCTGGCGGGCCTGCAGGATTTTCTTGTACTGGCGCGAGATCTCCTCAGAAGCCGCCAGAAACTGTTGCCGCTTTTCTTCAACCAGCTCGTCACTTAAGATCGGATCGAGGATTTGGATGATGTCACGCGCCGAGATGGTGTCCCGCATGGTCTCGTCTGCCAAGGAAAGGATCTCCTGGATCACCAGGGGCGCGCGCGACAGCGATTTGAGCACCGTGTTCTGGCCGCGCTCGATGCGGCGAGCGATCTCCACTTCGCCTTCCCGCGTGAGCAGCGGAACCGTGCCCATTTCCCGGAGGTACATGCGGACGGGATCATTGATCTTCTCGCCCAGGCCCGGGGGCAGCTCTAGGTCGATCAACTCCTCGGAGTCTTCCAGTTTCTTCTCGAAATCCTTGGCTTCCTCGAGAATTTCAATTCCGGCGCCATCTAAACCCGCCAAGACCTCGTCCAACTCCACGCCGCCGGACATATCGCCGGGCAGGACTTCGTTCACTTCGTCGTACAGGACGTAGCCTTTCTGCTTGCCCATCTGCACGAGCCGCTGAAGTCCGTCGAATTTATCTTCTAACGCCACTCAAGCCCCGTATTACTCTCGGCGAGACCAAGACGAAGCCTATTGTACAATACGGCGCGCCGCCAAGCCCGGTAACCAATGGTCATGCCCCCACCGTCTTGTTGCGCTCGATCTGCCGCAACTCCTCGGCAAGCCGCAGCGCTTCCTCGAGATTCCCGGCGCGCTCGGCCTGCTTCACCCGTGCTTTTAACTCCTCCCGCCGCAGTTGTTCATCGGAACGGCGCAAACTCTCGAAACAATGGCGACCATACGCGGCGTCTCGTTGGTGGTACTCGGCCTCTTCGGACAGCAACGCTGCGGCCAGCAGAACTTGATCACCCGGCTCCAGGCGCGCGTTCACGGCATCGAAGGTCACCTCCGCGCCGCCCGCGTGCAGCGCGCGAATCGCCTGATAGATACGCCGCGTGGCAACGCGTTCGAGAACGTGGACCGTCTCAAGACCGCCGATCAGTTCTTCGCTCCCATGCTCGCCGGAGAGCAGAACCCGCAACAATCCCTTCTCATCGGCTCGCAAGGTTGGATGCGGCGGCTCGATAGTTTTCTGCTGCCGGTCCGCCACCGCCTTGCGAAAGGTCTCGAGGACCACACCGCGTTCCACCCCGATGTAGCCAGCCACGTTCTCGGCAATCGCCATGCGTTCCAGCCGGTCCGAGACGCGCTGCAGGGCCGGCAGCAGGGCTTTGAGCACCGCCACCGCGCCTTCGGGCGTGCGCACGTCGTGTTGGGCCCTGGCTCGGTCCGCCAGCCAGTAAAAATATCCCTTGGCGGCGTCAAGCCGCGCCCGGTAAGCCTCAGCGCCGCGCTGTCTCGAGTATTCGTCCGGATCGAGCCCGCCATCGAGTTCCACGATGCGGATAAACATTCCTTCCGCCAGCAGCAGGTCGAGCGACCGCTCGGTCCCGCCGCCGCCCGCCGCGTCCGGATCAAAGTTGACCACGATGTTCTGCGAGTGCCGTTTGAGCGCCTGAACCTGTTGGGGGGTCAGCGAGGTCCCGCAACTGGCGACAACCGCGGCCAGACCAGCCGCGGTCACGCTGATGGCATCCATGTAACCCTCGACCAGGATCGAGCGATCCTCCTTACGGATCGCATCTTTGGCCCGGTGCAAGTTGTACAGCACCTCCCGCTTCTTGTATATCGGCGTTTCGGGCGAGTTCAGGTACTTTGGTTCGTCCTCGGGCGTCAGGGCCCGCCCTCCAAACGCGATCGTCTTGCCCTTTTCGCTGTGGATGGGAAACATGAGACGGTTACGGAATTTATCGTAGAAACTCCCGTCGGTCCGCTTGCTCACCAACCCGGACTCTGCGATCAACTCTCGAGCGAAACCGCGCTCGTCGAATAACCGCGCGATCGCGCGGCCGGACCGGTCGGAGTAACCCAGCCCGAACTGTTCGATGGTTTCGGCCGTGACTCCGCGGCGGGCCAAGTACGCCCGGGCCCCCTCGCCGGCCGCGCTCACCAGGTTCGCCCTGAAATTCTCCTGCGCCAGCTCGTGCATCTGGAACAAAACGCCGCGCCGCCTCGACTCTTCGTCGCTATACTGCGAGCGCCTTGGAATGGGAACACCGTAGCGTTCGGCGAGACTCTTTAGAGCGTCATAAAAGCTGATGTGCTCGATTTCCTGCACGAACTGCAATACGTCACCGGTGGCATGGCAGCCGAAGCAGTAGTAACGCTGGTGAGAAACGTTGACCGAAAAAGAGGGGGTTTTTTCGGAGTGAAAGGGGCACAGCCCCATATAGCGGGAAGAGCTGGACTTGCGGAGCCGGACATATTCTCCCACCACCGTTACGATATCGACTGCAGATTTCAACTGCTCGACAAAATCCATAGCACCCTTGATCCGCTTACTATATCAGCCCGACACAGTTAGTCCCAAGGCACCCCTACCGTTCGACGACAGCCACCACTTGTGTCGGTAAAGAGCGAGGATTTGGTGAAATTGCGCGAGAAATGGTCCTCGTCGATGACACTTCGATTGCCGCTCTCTGATTGGTTGTGCGGCCTGTTGCGTTTGCGTTTCCTAGTACTCCACGATTAGACTGAAAAGTGGAACGGAATTATTAATACACCTAGCAAGCCCAGAAGGGCGCCAGTCAATGTGGAACAAACGCAAGGAGCAGGCAATGCCCAAGCTGTCCTCGCCATCCGGCGGGAGCGCGTCTCTATTCAGTGTTCCGGCCGCCGTGGCGCCCAGACCGGTCGAGGTGAAGAAGGAGGCTACACCCGTGTCCAGTAATCCCATGGCAAGGTTTGAACCGGAATCGCGCGGCGGTTTGGCAACAATCGGCAAGGCGGTCAGGATCGTCGGCCAGGTTTACAGCAAAGAGGAGCTCTACATCGACGGCGATCTGGAAGGAACTCTGGAAGCGATGGAGCATAAGCTCATCATCGGGCCCAATGGCACAGTGCACGCCACCATCTCGGCGCGTGAAGTGGTGGTTCTGGGAACAATCCAGGGAAATGTAGAGGCGGTTGATAAGATCGAAATCCGCAAGGACGCAAAGCTGGTGGGTGACATCCGCACGGCGCGCATCATCATCGAAGACGGAGCGTATTTCAAAGGCAGTATCGATATCGTTAAGGCCGACGCACTCAAGAGCGCTTCCAGGCCTCAACCCCCTTCGCCCGCTGTGGCACCCACGACAACGCCGGCCGGTGCCGGAGTCTCGGCCAACCCGCGGTAGCCCCTGGGGGCATTCCAGTTGTTCTCGGATCGGCTGAAGAGCATGTTGCGGAGTGTTCGCGGTCCGCAACTCCCGGGCACGTCTTCTAAAGGGGAGGCATTGCGCGCACTATTTTCCTCCCGGCACAGTGCCGCTGCGGAGACGGTGACCCGTTCCAGCCGGGGCCTCGAGGAGTTCTTCAATTACATTCGCGGCCAATCGGGCCTCACAGTTCTCGACTTTGGCGGAGCCACGCAGCAGAATGTTAACTTTATCACCAATCTGGGCCACCGGATCTATTCGGAAAACTTCCTGCAGGCCCTCCGGGAGAGCTTCACGACCGACGCCGATCAGTCGAATTCAAAGCGCATCGAACACTTCCTCCACCAGGCGCTCGACTACCCGGAGCGACAGTTCCATGCCGTATTGATTTGGGATGTGCTCGAGTATCTCGCGCCCGCCCTGCTCACCGCGGTCGTCGAGCGATTGCAGAAAATCGTGCAGCCGCAGAGTTACATGCTGGCTTTCTTCCATTCCGACGACAAGCTGGATGCCGTCCCCTACTACACCTTCCGGATTCAAGACGTGAATCTGCTTCAAGTTGACCAGCACGGCTCGAGGCGTCCGGCGCAACTGTTCAACAATCGGAGCCTCGAGAAGCTCTTTGGAAGATTCGAGTCAGTGAAGTTTTTCTTGACCCGCGAGCGGCTGCGCGAAGTCATCATCAAGGTATAGCGGACCGCGCGTTTGCACCCCCACCCCGGTTTGCTTGCGAAGAGGCGCCGTGGGGCGGGGTCACCCACATGGCCGTGGGCCGGCGTTCGCCGACAATACCACCGCCCACGGGGAGGGCGATCTCGACGCCGCAGCAGAAGACCCGGATGCTGATCTCGCTCGAGGCGTCGCTGGCGCTGAGGGGGCTTGGCCTCCTTCGCTTGGCCGTGATCCTCGTTACGGATCGAAGAACGTGACGACCCGGCCGCTCGACCGAAATTACTCCCCGCGAGGGTCAGTATGAAGGGAGGGCGTCGGCCCTGCCGACCGCGGGGATGGCGAGACGATCGACGGCAGGCTGACCGCGGCAGCGCGGTCGCTGTGGTCGTCGGCGTCGTCATCTCCAGGCAGCAGGGTCCGCACGGCGTTGATGCGGCCCACTACGCGATTCGTCACAAGGTCGACCAACACGAGCGTCCCGGAGCCTTCGTTGCTAACCACGAGCAGTTTGTCTTGCGTGTCAATAGCCAAGGCCCGTGGTCCACGATCCACTTGGACCTGGGTGATCGGACCTCTGCGAGCGCCCGTCCCGGGGCTGATCGGAACTACCGAGATTGATTTACCTGCCTGGTTCGCAAAATAGGCGTTCGAATCATAGACCAGTACCGCGCCCGATCCTCCACTGTAGGCGGGGTTGGCGCTAAGGGAAGTCGTCGCGCCCGACGATGGGCTTAAGACGAGAAACCGACCGTCCGGCCCGGCTGCCGGCAAGGTGAGATAGGCTACTCCGCCACGGGGAGCTAAAGCAATCGACTCGGGCCGAGCCGGCGGCGCTATCGAGATGGTCCTGGTTACCATGAGTCCAACCAGATCGACTACACTAACGCTGCCCTCATTCTCGTTTACCACGTAAGCCAGCTTCGCCAATGAGTCCACCGCCACGGCTTTTGGACCGCGCCCGACGCCGATCGTCTTTTTCACGGTTTTTCGCTCGAGATCGATCACCGAAACACGATCCAGATCGCCGTTCACCACGACCGCCTGGGTGTCGGCGATCGCGACTGCCACCGCCCCCGGGCCCGCGGGAAGTTCGGCGGCCACTGAAAACCGCCCAAACTGGCTCAAGTCGAGGATGGCCACTTTGCCCAGGTCGCTTTCGGCGACTACCGCAGTCCGGCCCGCCGCATCTACTGCGATGCCTCGTGGCCCCGCACCCTGCGTCAGTGTGATCACCTGGGTGACCTTCTTCAGCGAGAGATCGATCGCCCGCACCACATCGTCGTTCTGATCGACACTGAGCACCAGGCTCGTACCAGGAACCGAGGCCAGGCCGGAGAGTTCGCGGCTACGCCTGTGGTTCTCCGGATCGGACGTGAAAGGCCCTTCTCCGGCGCGCGGTAGCAAGACTACCTCGACCGCATTGCTGGCATGTCGCTTGGACGCGAGCACCACGGGTACGCGGCCGGCGCCCGCGAGGGAGTCGGGGATCCTCACGTTCACCTGCTCGAGCCCGTCACAGCAGGGGGCCGGTCCGGCGAACACAACCGCTACCGGCACGCCGCCCACGGTCACCGTTGGCGCGACCGACGTATTGAGCCCGGTGGCAAAAAGCGCCAAATAAGTTGGCAAATCCCCGGTCTGCATGCTGAAGTCCCCGCGCTTCAAGGTAACGGCGTTGGGGATGGCCCCGTCCCGGGTTCCGGTGCCGGACAACGAAAACAGCCCCGGAGGGGAATCGCGATTAATGGTGACGGTACCAGTCTGGGTTCCGGTCGTCGAGGTCACCACCACGGGTTGGGTGCCGGTGGGCGTACCCGGATCGATCAGCAGATTAATCTGGCTGGGCGAAACAGAAAACAGTCCTGCCGACTGACCGCCGATCGTCACACTCACGCCCTCGAGAGTGGTGGGCGGGTGTTGTGAATCGGGAAAAGTGTGCTGTTTCGTGGTCAGGTGCGTCCCCTTCAGGGTGGCAATGCTACCGGGCGCGAGGGTGACGGCCGAGAGCGACGCGGCATTGATGAGGGTCACGCTCTGCGTGAAAAAGTGCGGGGTGAGTGTAAGAAAGGACAAAATCACCGGTACTTTTTTCATGCGCGTCTCCCGTAAGTGCCTCAGTTCACAAGTCGGCGTTCCCGCTAGGCAACTGTTGAGCCAAAACTCCTCTCCTTCCAATGATCTATCAATACTTACCTATGAGACTGTTCCAGCGGACCTTGAGGGGATCCAAGAAAGCCGCGAGGCCGCGCCAGAGGCTGACCTTGGTGCCCGCCACGTCGTTCCACCGCACCGGCACCTCCACGCACTTGTAGCGGAGCCGCCGCGCAATATAGAGGACCTCGACATCAAACCCGAAGCCGTTGAGCAGCTGACGTGAAAAGATCGCCTGGGCCGCACCGGCGTCGAACAATTTAAACCCGCACTGGGTGTCACGAAACGGAAGGCCCGTCACCAGCCGCATCGCCAGGTTGAAGAAGCGGCCGACTCGGTCCCGGAAGAAGGGTTGGGGGACGCCGATCAGGGAGCGGTCCAAGGCGCGAGAGCCGATCGCCACGGCTGCCTGCTCGCGCTCCGCCGCGCTCCACAGCTTGTCGAGCTCCTCGATCGGACTGGAAAGATCGGCGTCGGAAAAAAGCGCCCATTCGCCGCGGGCTTCGAGCATCCCCTGACGAACCGTGTAGCCTTTGCCGCGGTTGCCCGGGTTCGCGATCAGCCGCGCGCCCGAACGCCGGGCCACCTCTCCGGTCGCATCGCGCGAGCCATCGTCCACCACCACGATTTCGGCAAAATCCCACGAAGACTGGCGCAGATACCGCTGGATTTTTTCCAACGTGGAGGGCAACCGTCTGTCTTCGTTGTAGGCTGGAATAATAATGGAAATCGAACGTCGCAAAGGCGAACCCACATCATATCCGATTTCCCCGCGAGGAGACTGATTTGTCGTTGGAAGACGAGTTACTCAAGCAACGCCTGTGCCGCATCCGCGAAATCCAGGCACTGGGATACCGCCCTTACGGGGGCCGCTTCGACATCACCCACGCAATTCCCGAAATCCTCGCCGGCTTCGGAGCCAAGACCGCCGACGAGTTGGTTCCCCAAGTCGGTGTAAGGATCGCCGGACGCGTGATGACGAAGCGGCTGATGGGCAAGGCCGGCTTCGCCCATCTCCAGCAAAACGGTGAGCGCCTGCAGATCTACGTCAAACGAGATGCGGTCGGCGAGCGCGACTTCGAGCTCTTTCAAATTCTGGACCACGGCGACATCGTGGGAGTGGAAGGCTACCTGTTTCGCACTCGCACGGGCGAATTGAGCGTCCACGCCGAGAAGCTCGAATTCCTCTCCAAGACGCTCCTCGCAATGCCCGAGAAGTGGCACGGTCTGGAGGACGTCGAAACCCGTTACCGCCAGCGGTATCTCGATCTCATCGCCAACCCGGAGGTGCGCAAGGTCTTTGTGACAAGGGCGCGGATCATCGCGTCGTTGCGTCGCCAACTCGAAAGCCGCGGCTTTGTCGAGGTTGAGACCCCCATGATGCAGCCTATCTATGGCGGTGCCGCTGCGCGGCCGTTCGTGACGCACCACAACACGCTGGATATCGACCTTTATTTGCGCATCGCGCCCGAACTCTACCTCAAACGCCTGGTGGTGGGGGGGCTCGAGCGCGTCTACGAGATCAACCGCAATTTTCGGAATGAGGGCCTTTCCAAGAAAAACAATCCGGAATTCACCATGCTGGAGTTCTACCAGGCTTACACGGACTACCAGGGCCTGATGGACTTCTCCGCGGAACTGCTCGAGCAGGTCTGCCGCGACGTCACCGGTTCAGCGGAAGTAGAATTCGAGGGGCACAAACTCGACTTCTCCCGTTTTCGGCGCTACTCGATGCGCGAAGCCGTGATGGAGTTCTGGGAGGGTCCGAACCGCCCCAGGCCCGAAGAGGTATGCCATCCGGATTGGCTGCTCCATCATTCCGACAAGCTGACGCCGGGTGAAGCTCTTACGGACATCTTCGAACGCCACGCCGAAGCGAAGCTGATACAGCCCACCATCATTTATGATTATCCGGTCGAATCGTCGCCTCTTTCGAAGAACAAGCCGGAAGATCCGGCCTTCGTCGAACGCTTCGAAATTTACGCGGCGGGGATGGAGGTCGGCAATGCTTACACCGAGCTCAACGATCCGCAGGAGCAACGCCGCCGCTTCGAAATGCAGCTCGCGATGCGGGATCGTGGTGACGAAGAAGCTCATCAAATGGACGGTGACTATGTGCGGGCGCTCGCCTACGGCATGCCGCCGACCGGAGGGGAAGGCATCGGCATCGATCGCATAACGATGATCTTCACCGGCTCGCGCACGATCCGGGACGTCATTCTGTTCCCCTTACTCCGCCCTGAGGGTCCAATCGATCTGATCGACCGTTTGCGCGAATACGACCAACCGTGACCTCGAAATTCGAGCTGTTTATCGCTCGGCGGTACCTCCGGGCACACCGCAAGGAAAAGGTCATCTCCGTGATCACCGCCATCTCGATTCTCGGGGTGGCGGCCGGGGTGATGGCGCTGATCATCGCACTCGCCGTCAATAACGGCTTCAAAAACACGTTGGAACGCAACCTGCTCGGCGCCATGGCCCACATCAGCGTGCTCGAAAAGGAGCCTGGCTCCGGCATCGAGAACTGGCGCCAGCTCAGCGTGCGCCTGCGACAGTTGCCGCATGTTACCGCTGTCGGTCCGGCGCTCTATACGCCGGTCTTTCTGACCGGTGGTCTGCAGCCGCACGGGGCGCAGCTCAAAGGTATCGACGTCGCCTCCGAGCTCGCCATCAGCGAGAGCTTACGGCATCTCAAGCAGGGATCGCTCGCCCCTCTGCGGGACCCGACGGCGGCGCCGCCCGGAATCCTGCTGGGAACACGCCTGGTGGAGGACACCGGGATGGTGCTGAACTCGCGAATTACCGTTATCAGTCCGCAGGGCGGGACCTTGACGCCATTCGGCATCCGGCCGTCGTTTCGGCCATTCCGTGTGGCCGGAATCTTTGAAAGCGGCTTCTTCGAAATCGACGACTCCTGGGCCTACACTTCGATCGAGACCGCACAGAAACTGCTTGGCGTCGCCGACGTCGTCAACGCCATCGAGCTCAAGGTGGACGATCTCGACCGCGCGCCCGAGATCGCGCGCGACATCGAAAAACTGGTCGGTTCTCGGTACACGACGACCACCTGGATGGAACGCAACAAGCAGCTGATCGGTGCGCTGAACATGGAGCGCATGGTCACCGTGATCACCATCGGCCTAATCGAGCTGGTAGCTGCTCTGAATATTTTCATCACGCTGGTCATGATGGTGATGGAAAAATACAGGGACATCGCCGTGCTCATGTCAATGGGTGCCCGAGGGGGCCAGATCCGCCGGATCTTCATGCTGCAGGGAGTTCTGATCGGCGTCGTGGGCAGCGCGATCGGCTTGATCCTCGGTTACGCGCTTTGCTACTATGCGAACCGCTATCACTGGGTCAGGCTTGATGAAACCGTCTACTCGCTCAGCTTCGTGCCCTTCGAGCCGCGCTGGATCGATGGCCTGTGGGTACCGGCGGCGGCGATCCTGGTGAGCTTTGTGGCGACGATCTACCCTGCACGAAAAGCCACTCAAATCACCCCCGCCGAAGTGCTGCGGTACGAATAGCCCGGTTACGCGGACTACTGCGCCAGGGTATAGTTCACGTCGATTTCGGTCTCCACTTCGACCGGCTCGCCGTTCAGGAGCGTGGGGCGGTACACCCACCGGTCGACCGCCTCGAGCGCCGACGCCGCCAGCAGCGGGTCGCCGCTGATGACGCTGAGATTTTCAACCGTACCGTCTTTGGCGATGATGGCGTGCAGACTGACCACACCTTGGATGTGGGCCTGTTTGGCCTCAGGGGGATAGACCGGTCTAGGCTGGAATACAAGGTGTGTGGCTGCCGTGTTGCCGCCGACCCGAATCCGAACCGGGGTTGCTGGGGAGGCTACCGGTTCGACCGGCGGTGGCGCGGGCGTCCCTAGCGGCCGCGAAAGGATGATGTACACGGCCACGCCTTCGCCCTCGGCGGGCCTCGTGGTGACCACCAGATGCTGGTCGAAGCTGCGGACGGTTTCGACGAGTTGTCGCAAAGACTCGGCTGTCAGAGTCTCGCCCTCATGAACGGCCAACCGGGAGAGAAGATCCGTGCGCGACTCCTCGGTCAAGCCCACAAGATTCAGACTCTTGATGGTGCGGGAGGCTGCCGGCGCCGATGACGGTGCCGGCCGGCGAGCACCTCCGACGGCCGGGGTATCCGGAGCCTGTAGGTGAAACCCGATCGTGACTAGCTCGGTCGACCCCGCCAAGTTGCCGGTGAAATGCCAATTCAGCACGGATTGGAGCGCCGCTTTGCGAAGTTCGTCCGGCCCGCTGAGTACCGCGGCATCGGCCACGTTGCCGGCGCCATCGATTTTGACCTGCAAGGCGACGGTGCCTTCCACACCCTGCTGGCGCATCGCTTCCGGATAGAGCACGGCGGTTCGATGAAGCAGCGTGGCGCCGTTCAGTTCGACCGAGACCCCGGGGGAATCGGCCACCGCAGCTTGAGCCGCCGCCAACGGGAACGTAGCCGTTACCACCCAGCACGCCGCGGCCAGAACACCCAGCGCCGCTAGAAGCGCGGAAACCAAACGTGTCTTTGTCATTCGGACCTCCTTCAAGATCAAAACCACTCTTTGCTTCAGATGCCTTTGGCGCAAAAACCGCGGCGCCGGAGCCAGGTCGAGGTGCGGCCACGCCCTTGCCATGGCCAGCAAAGCGTCGACGTATTCTTCCCGGGCCTCGGTCCTAGAAATCACCTCACGATCGACCGACTGCTCGCGCGCCAGGTGAATCTGACCGAGCAGCCACCAAATCGCTGGATGAAACCACCACAGAGCTCGCACCAGTTCTTCGGCGACCGTGAACACCCAATCCCGCCGGCGCACGTGCAGCAGTTCGTGGCAGAGGATGGCTTCGCGAACCCGCGCGTCCAGATCGAGAAATCCGGCGGGCAGCAGGACCACCGGTTGGAGCGCACCAAAAGTGACCGGGCTTGCGACCTCACTCGAAAGCAGCAGTGCAGCGCCCTCGCGACGATCCAGCAACCGGGAACGCCGCCGGTACTGTCGCAACCGCCAGAAACCAGCCGCCAGCCAGGCCGCACGCCCCACAATCCCGGCCAAGATCAACCACAGCGCGGCCTGATCCGGAGGCATTCCGGAATGGACCCTCGATCCTGCGGCACGCGCCACCGCCACCGTGGTCACCGAAACCGTATCGGAGAGGACTTCCTGCTTCCAAGGCCGCAACAGCGGCAACGCGAGCGAAGCCGTCAGCACCATCTGCCAATGGAAGAGCCGCGCACGTGGAATCCGTAGCTGCAACACGGAGCTCGCCAGCGCGGCAACCAGCACCAGGACGCCGATTTGAAGGCTCCACGCCAACAAATTGCTTGCCATCATGACTTCCTCCGCAAACGGGCGATTTCTTCCAGATCTTTGGCGGAGAGATGATGATCCTCCACCAGATGCACTAGCAGGGGTTCGGCCGATCCGTTGAATACCCGGTTGACGAAATCCCGCACCATGGCTCCAATGACCTGCCGTTTCGCCTGCGCAGGGAAGTAAACGTAGGCGCGCTCATCCTGCGATTTTTTGAGAAATCCCTTCTGCTCCAGAATCTTCATCATCGTCATGACCGTGGTGTATGCCACCTTGCGCCGTTTCAGAAGAGCTTCGTACACGTCGCGCACGGTTGCGTGTTCCTGCTCCCAGACGATCTTCATGATTTCGAGCTCCTGCTCGGTGAGAGTCCGGCTTTTCCTGCGCATACTAAATATTTAGTACTAATTTAATTGCATGTCAAGGAAGAAAACCCAGCAGGAGCCGGGAAAGCGGTGCGATGCGCCACGCCCGAGATTTTGTCTAACGGTAGAACGGCGGCCTACTTGCCAGCCAGGTATTCGAGCTCTTTGCGGATAACGAGTTCGAGGTCGGGCCAAGCGAGCCCGCCGATCTTCCGGCCGTTAATGAATAGCGTCGGAGTGCCGCGAACACCGAGGGAGCGCCCTTCGGCCAAGCTGCGATCCACCTCCGGCTCGCTAGCCTCGGTTTCGATGCAACCACCGAGACGACGAGCGTCCAGACCGTTCTGGCCGGCCCAGGCGAGGATCTTCGAGTTTAAATTATCCGGCTCGATCTCCTCCTGGTTCTCGTAGATCCAGTCGTAGAATTCCCAGAAGGCCTTCGCGTCCTGGTGATAGACGCACCGCCCGGCAATAGCGGCCGCCCGCGCCCACGGGTGGATCGATCCGAGCGGAAAATCCTTGAAGTACAGGCGGACCTGACTCGCAAA
>JAGWQP010000396.1 GCA_028876805.1 Acidobacteriota bacterium
GACCGCTGCCTGGTCGAAGATCGCCCAGACCGGCCCCGAGGAGTAGTCCGGAGCGCGCGAGCCTTCGTTCATGGCCAGCGCCGCGTCCGAGCCCGGCCCCCAGTCATAAGTCGAGCGGATATGTGCCACGCTGGCGTTCCGCCAATCGAGCGGGGTGAAGGGCTTGTTGGTCCCAGACGAGCCCGGGGGGTATTGGGCCTCCGAACCGCGTTGGTTGCCGATCGACCACTCGTCGTGGAAGCGCTTGCCGACCTGGTTGACGGCAATGATGTATTCCCAGCCTGAGGTGCCGATCGCGATGCCGTAGGAACGGATGAACTCGAACGCCGGGTGCCCCGGCATCACGGTGTCGTAAATGTCGCTGGTGGCCAGAACGTTCTGAAGGCGCAGGGCCGAGCTGCTGTGAAGGTAGGGCTGGAAAAGACCGCCGAGGCCCGCCCCGACCTTCATGCCGGCCAGGATGCCGCTCGCGTCCTCGTGGAGAGGACCCATCAGGCCGGTGCCGTACTGCATCGAAGGTTCGCTCATCCGCGGGTCGAAACTGGTGCGGAAGGGAACGTTGCCCATATAGCCACCGGTCCCCACGATCACTGCCCTGCGAGCGCGGACGTAGATGACCTGCTTAGTTTCGTCGATATTGCCGTTGCTCCAGTAGCTCTCCAGCCGTTTGCCGGTCACGGGACTGATGCGCGGCGTGTAGCTTGCCTTGACACCGATAACCCTGCCGGAATCGCCACCCTCGCGGATGATTTCGTCCATGTGCCGGTTGAGCATGAACCTGACGCCAGCCTTGCGGGCGGTGTATTCAACGGAGCGGGAGATGACGAAGCCGCCCCTTATGCAGTTAGGAGCACCAAGGGAGTCGGCCCGCGCGCCGGGGCCACCGCAGATCTGGGTGCAGGGGTTGAAGAATGATTGTCTTTCCTCCTCCGCGCTGCCGGCGTCTGCCGACGTGATCGTCCCCGCCTCGATGTCCGTCTTGGCGCCGAGCTTCATGATCGAACTAGCGGCCCGGGCCTTGGTCATGCCGCCGCCCTGGTGGGTACGGCTAATGCGCGAAAAGCGAACGTGGTTGTCCATCAGGAACTGGCGGGTCGCAGCCGCGTTGTCGGCCCACCCGCGCTGGTATCTGCGATCGTTGTAGCGATATTCGGCAATCGCGTGGTCGTTGACGACCGACCAGTCGGTTGTGTCAATGAACAGCGTCTCGGGGTCATCAGTCACATCCGCGGGCGGCAGCAATGGGGCGGTCAGCCATCCGTCGGGGTCGGCAAGGCCGCGTCGGTCGCGCTCCTGGATGGCGTCGCCGCCGCCGAACGACGATAATCCGCCGTTGTGCGACAATTTCCCACCGATATCGAAGTTCTGCTCCAGAACCAGCACATCGGCGCCCAGGTCATGTGCGCGTTTCGCCGCCACGATTCCGGTCCCACCGGAGCCGCACACGATCACATCCGCCTCGTAGTCCCAGCGAATGTCAGCGGGGGCCGGTTGCGCCTGTGCCTTGCCAGGGGCCGACAGGATGGCCGCGCCCAATCCGGCGGCAGCGCCCGCCTTGACGAAGTCGCGCCGGCTGACGGCCGTCTGATCCCTAAGCTCGGCGACCTTTGTTTCGCGTTTTTTGACCATGATTAGTTTCCCCCCCTGGGTAAGCCAAGCAGTGGCCCGCGGATGACGACCACATTGGCAGCGAATTCACGACTCAGCCGTGGTTATTCAGCACCAGCGCGGCGTGGCTCTATTGCCGCATGCATGGCGGCACTATTCCCGTTCGGACTCATCTTCGCGGCCCACGAACGAGCCTCTGTTGGCTCGATGACCCCGTGACGTTCGCGATCAATGAAGATCATGCACCAAAGATTCGGTCTTGCAAAGACCGGCCGCTCTGCGAAGCGCGCGAAGACGAAATCGCGCACTCTATGCGTAGACCGCTGGCGAACACGCTGGTCCGTTCTTTCCGCGCGCGGCTCATCGCTACATAGAGAGGGCAGCAATCCCTCACCATCGCTCAGACTGACGCGCTGAGACATCTTAGCCGGCGGTATGCCTGATCCCGGCCCGGCCTGAGCTTCGATCTGAAAGGCCTCCGCTCTATGCCTGCTCCGGGTCAAATTCGCCGCGGTGTTCGATCGGCGGGAACGGCAGCTTACCCCTCGATAGCTTCTGTGCCGGTCGGAGCCCGGCTAGGAAAGGAGTGGCGTTATCCTTATCGTTCGTCCGTAACCCTCGGAGGTCACGTGCTCACTGTCACGCGCGATATGGTCCTTCCCACCACCATCACGGGCTC
>JAGWQP010000397.1 GCA_028876805.1 Acidobacteriota bacterium
ACCAGGCGGCCCTGGAAGCTTCCGTGGCCCTCCGGAGAGGATAGGGTTTCCCACTCGGTCGTCATGCAGCTCTCGGTCTTCGGCACCTGTTCCCCAAGCGCAATCGGGGCGGAGGTTCTCGAGAGCGCGGTGCCCGTGACACACCACCAGGCGCCGAACTCTTCGGCAGCATCCAGCAAGGCCGGCGGTCGATCTGGCCCTGAACGAAGAGGTCACACGAATTCAGCGATTCCTCGCGAACATCGCTCGCTTTCCTGACCCCCTACGGAAGTGACTCTCTTGAGCCGCAGACCTCTCGAGAGGCGAACGATTCTGCCTACTTGGGCACGGTCCCGATCATGTGAACTGAACTTTTTTCGTTTTCGTGGCAGACGTATTCCATCAGCTCTATGCCCGGGCGCCAGCGCACGGTGTTGCTGGTGGTCCAGGGTTTGGAGTAGGCTCCCGGGTCGTCGATGGTGACTTCATATTTCAGGGTCAGCGAGTCGGTGCGGGTGTAGCGCTCCGTCAGATGCAGCTTTTCGGTTTGCGGGTGGCCGGCTTGGTCGAGCCAAGCCTTGTCATTGAATCCGATCACGTCGACCACCAACGTGTCGCCTTCGTAGTGGCCGACGGCGTCTCCCATCCAGGTGGGGCTTAGGTCTTTGGGGTGAGTGGAGTTGATGCGGATGATGCGCCACGGGTAGTTGTCTCCCTCAAAGAGAAACACGACCTGCTCCGGCATTTGAATCACTTGGAACGCATAAGGATCGAACATGTAGCGCGGCACGCCGACGGGCAGGCACCGTGCTTCAGGATCATCTTTGGAAAGGGTTTCGACTCGCTGGTTGAAAACTTGAACCGCCCACGGCAGAAACGGGACGTCGACGTGCTTGTCGGCGCTGTGGACACCCTTCCACTGCGGCTCGGCGATGTTACCGGCGAAGCCGGGATACCAGGCGCCCTTTCCGCCGAGATCAGGACGGCCGTTAGGCAGCCGCGGCGTGGGGCCGGCGACACCCGGCGGCGCCGGCGCATCACCAAACTGGCCTGGAGCGAGGAAGGGCCCCGGATCCTTGGCGAGGCCGGGATTTTGGGCGACGAGCGAGGCGCTCGCCAGCAACGCAAGCGTCACCAGCCAGCCGATTCGGCTACGGTTGCCCGCCACCGGGGACGGGTCCTCCCGCCGGACCTCGAAGCACTCGCGTGTCTTTGCCATCCCTCTCCAGTTCGCGAGCGCCTTTGAGCGCGTTGAGCATCATGTAATTGCCCTCATGGCATGCGTACTCATAGATGGGATAGCCGGGATCCAGCTTGTACGGCATGTGGATGCTCCAAGACCGCACCCAGGTGCCGGGGTCGCTGATGGTGGCATCGTAGCTGAGTTCGTCCGGCGCGGTGCGCGTGAAGCGTTCGACAATCCGTAGTGCGTCGGTCGTTGGCGCCTGGCCACCAACGCCGATTTTTCCGTTGAAGTTCGTCGTCTCGACGACGAGCGTGTTGGCTTCCCAGTGGCCGCGAGAATCACCCATATAGGTGCGGATCTTGCTGCCGACGTGCGGTCGGCCATCCAGGGGAATTACGCGAGTCTCGTGGATCATCTCGTTGCGGATGACGACGTACCCAGGCGTCTGCACGATTTCGTTGCCGAAGTTATAGAGCGTGGGCAGCATGCTTGCAAGCAGGCCGCGCGAGATGCAACGGCTGTACAGATCAAAATCTTCCCAGGAGTTGACGATGTCGGGGAAGTGATCACCCGGACCGCGGCCGCCGCGCAACGCCTGCCTGCGGGCCTGGGCCTCCGGGGTCAGGGCCGGAATGCGACCGTCCGGTGGATCTACAACTAGCGAGGTCTGGCGATTCGGCTTGGCCCGTTCCACCCAGTATCCGGGCGGGTTGATGGTGACGCCATCGTTTCCGCCGGGAGCGAATTCCTCGTTGTCGCGTCTGGCCTGTTTGGCGGCCTGGACCTGCCGCTCGGCCAACTCGGCGTCGGTGAGTGCGGTTTTGTTCTTCAAGGCCAGAGGCCGCTGCATGGGAATTTGCGCGCTGGCCGGCCACTGGCCCTGAAGATCCGGATCACCCCATAGCGTCTTGGGCGGTGTGAAGGGCTTGGCCGCCTTGGATGTCGGCGGGCGCTGATCGGCTGCACCCGCCAGCTGCCAGGGCAATATCGAAGCCGGCGGGATCAGCACCAGCGATACAACCTTGACCAGCCTTTTTGCCGGCGCGATACCAAGGCAACGCCGCGTGCTGAACCGATCGCCCATCGAATGACTCCTTTCACTTGGACTCGGGCTTTTCGTTGCGATCGTCCGGGTTCGACCCGCCCACGAAGAGGCGCCGTCCATCCTTGAAGGTGACACTGCTGCCGTTGGCTTTGTTCTCGCCGCTCTTCGCCTGGTAGCCTTGCACTTCGAGTTCGGTGCCCGCCTCGAGCGAGCGCTTGGTGAAGCCGCGCCGGAGCATGATATTCGGGCTGCCGCACTCGACCATCCAATTCGAGACCTTGCCGTCGGCACCAGTCACATCGATGTGAATCCAGGCGTGCGGATTAATCCATTCCATCTCCGTTACTTTTCCGACCAGATGAACCGGCTTCTTGTCGTCATACTCAGCCTGAAAGGCATGATGTGCCCGGACCGGCACGACCAACAGAAGCAGGCCTGTACCGGCCGCGAAAACCGACCGCTTGTGGCGCATGGAACTGGTCTCCTTACGCAGTGGAAGCAGGCAATCCACTGGTTCCATACCTTAATTGAAGTTAGCTCGCGATGTCAATGCCAGCGCTCGGGCGAGCGCGGCGCTCCAGTCGAGGCCTACTTTTGCTGGCCGGCCGCGGCTTGGGGTCTTTTGACGGGCGGCGGCAGAGCATTCACTGCCACCTTGACTCGCGCAAACTGGCCGGTCTCGTAGCCGTACTCCTGCTGAGGCAGCGTCCGAATCTCGGCCTCAATGGCGACCTCCCGGTTGCCCGGATTGGGATGGTCAGAGAGAAACTGGGGGCCTCGCGATCCGCCTTGCGCCAGCTTTTCGAAGAACCGCGCCATCTCGATCGGGTTGTAGCCTTGCTGCGACATCAAGTGCGACCCCAGCGCATCGGCCTCACTTTCGGCGTCGCGCGAAAACTTCAAGATGAACGAGTTTGCCGTCAGCCCCAATCCCAAGTTGGCGAGCTGACCGGCCATCGACTGGTCACCGAGAAGCCCGCCCGCCAGCAAAGCGGGGATCTGAATCAAATTGGCTTTGGACGCCTCATGAGTGCCATGCCGCAGGATGACGTGCGACATTTCGTGCGCCATGACACCCGCCAACTGCGCTTCGTTCTCGGTATCCTTCACCAAGCCCGTAAAGATAAACATCGGCCCACCTGGAAGGGCGAAGGCGTTGACCTCGGGGACATTAAGCAGAGTGAAGGTGAAGGGAAAGCCGCTGTCCCTGGCTTCCCGGGCCGCGGCGAGGCGGTCGCCGACACGGCGGATGTAGTCCTGCAGGAACGGGTCCTTCACCACCTCATATTGCTGCAACACCTGCTTGGCGTTGGTCTGCCCAAGGTCCACATCCTGCTGTTTGGAAAAAAAGTTAAACCCCGGCTTCAGCGGCTGGCCCGGCCGGCGCGCCGCCCAGGCGGTTGTGCCGAGGAGCAGCGCCAGAATACAAGTCAACGGCTTTCGGAACATTGTACTTCCCCTCTACCTCTTATTTAACTCCTCTTTGAACCGATAGAGAGGACCGGAGGCCGCGATCAGTAGCCGAGGCGCAGCATGCCCTCGGGTGTGCCGTTGACCGACGTTTGGGTCAGCCACTCGAGCGATGCCCGGAACAGAATCAGGTGATTGTTCTCCCACATCGCATTGTGCGAAGAGCAGGCGAGGTCAATGAACACTTTCCGGGGAGCGCCGAGGTCGGCGTACAATTCGCGCACACGCTCGGTCGGAACCTGCTTGTCGTGCGCGCCTGAAACCATCAGCGTTGGAACCTGGGTCTTGGCGACGGCGTCGGAGTTCCAGCCCCAGGTGGTGACTTGCGGGGCCCGCCGCACGCCCATGCCCCAAGTGGCCCCGACCGGATCGGATTCAAGCATCGCCGACCACACCGCCTCGCGCGCCGCCGGCTCGTACTGATCCGCGCATCCGACCTGGCGGTCCCAATTGGCGGTGAACTCCTGGTGGGATTGCGTCGTCATGGCGGCGCCGTCGGCCGGAAGATGGGCCGGCGGCGATGCCGGACGGGCGCGATTGTAGGCCGGAGCCAATAAAACGAGCTTCCGCACCTTCTCGGGATGTTGCGCGGCGTACCCACCGGCACGCGGTCCACCGAGTGACCACGCGACCATGCTGACTGCCTCCACATGGCGCAGCGCGCGCAAATGGTCCACCACGGCGCTGATATCGTTCCAGTCGGAGGCGATGGTGGTCAATTGATGGGGATAGCCCGGCGGGCAGGGGTCGGACAGCAGGGCGGGCACGAACAGGCTCTGTTGCTCCCGGGAGAGGTTACAGACGTCATTCATCGGTGTGGGACGGGTAGAGCGGCCATAGCCGGTCACGTCCATGGCGAAGACGTCAAAGCCGGCCCCCGCGAGATACCGCATCCAGCTATAGTCGTGGTAGGAAACGTCGAAGGCCACTTCCGCCGGCGTTCCGGCGCCGTGCACAAACAGCACCACGCGATCCGCCGAGGCGCCCGCGCGGAGCACCGCGCCAGCGCGGGTTACTTCCCGCACGTAGATCTGGGCCGTCTGTCCGGCAATCGCTGGCACCGTGGAGCGCACGGGAACATAATGATCGACGGCGACCAGCCGTTCGCTGTCATCGCCGAACGAAGGCCACACGAGCAGGAACCCGAGCACCGCCGCCATGAGAGCGATTCTGTAACGCATCGTGCCTCCGATAAGCGCAGGCGCGCTGATCGTCCTAGTATATACATGAGGGCCGCAGGCCCTCTTAGCGCCCGGCTGGGTCTCGCGTCATGCGATAGTTGCCGTTTCGGGAAGTCGACCAGGCTCTGGGAGAGGTTCACGAGATAGTCGCCGCGGCGCACGTGCGCGAGATCGTGAATGAGGAAGGCCTCCACCTAATTCGGCCGGGAAGCCGGTCGGAAGCCCGAGTGGCATCAGAATCGCCGGCCGGAAAAAGTCGACGACCAGGGGGCTCTCGATCCAACCGGACTCAAGAAGCAGCACGGGCCGGGGCAAACGCAGCCGCGATTGAATCCGGCGGAGTCGCGCTGGCCAATCCTCCGGCAGAACGCTGACTCAACATGGCAGAGCGGCGCACCGCCATCCAGTTGACCAAGCCGCGCACAAAGAGGATCAATACACCGGCCATCCAGAATAGCACCACCAGCTGCGGGCTTGAGGATCTGGCTGAAATAAAGCTGGCTGGTATTCTGTTAAGCATGCTCCCCGTGGCGCTGTCAATTGCCGGGTCCGACCCGAGCGGCGGCGCCGGCATTCAGGCGGATCTAAAAACCTTTCACCAGTTCGAAGTTTATGGCGAAGCGGTCATCACGCTGCTGACGGTGCAGAATACCGTCAACACGGAGCGCGTCGAGCTGGCAGCGCCGGATCTGGTTTTTGAGCAGATTCGCGCCGTGCTGGAGGACATTCCGCCGGTGGCGATCAAAACCGGGGCGTTGGGATCGGACGAGGTGGTGCGGGCCGTGGCGCGCGCCCTCGAAGGCTTCCCCGCTACTTTGGTGGTGGATCCGGTGATGACCAGCAAGCACGGACGGGCGCTCGCATCCGAACCGGCCTCGAAAGCGATTCGAGAAGTTCTTCTAGGGCGAGCAGAGCTAGTGACGCCCAACATACCGGAGGCCGAAGCTTTCACCGGGATCGCGATTCACACCACCGAAGATATGCGGCGGGCGGCGCTATGCCTGCGAAAGATGGGCGCGCGCGACGTGCTGATCAAAGGGGGTCATCTCCGGGGATCGCCGACCGACGTGCTGCTGACCGGCGACCGATGGCATGAATTTCCCGCCGAGCGCCTCCTAACACGGCACACTCACGGCACCGGCTGCGCGTATTCGGCGGCGATCACGGCGGCTCTGGCGCGCGGGATGAACCTCGCCGAAGCGGTGACAAGCGCCAAGCAATATATCAGCGAGGCGATTCGCACTGCGCCGGGTCTCGGACGCGGCCAGGGGCCCGTGAATCACCACGCGCCCTGGCGCTAGTTTCCGCGTCTGAAGCCGGATGCCACGCGCTATCTTGAGGATATGAGCAAGGCGCAGAGAGTCGCCATCTTCGACACCACGCTCCGCGACGGTGAACAGGCCGCTGGCACGCGGCTCGGCAGCCGGGATAAGCTGACTTTGGCGCGGCAGCTCGCCCGCCTGAAAGTCGACATCATCGAAGCCGGCTATCCGGCCTCTTCACCGGAAGATTTCGAGGCCGTCGAACGGATCGCACGCGAGATCGAAGGCCCCATCATCTGCGGGCTTTCGCGGGCAGTACCGGAAGATATCGAAGCTTGCGGCAAGGCGCTGGCCAAAGCCAAGAAGCCGCGAATCCACACCGGCATCGGTGTTTCCGATATTCACATCCTCGGCAAGTTCCGGGACGAAAAGTACGGAAAGACGCTGGGCGAAAAGAAGGCCAAGATGGTGCGGATGGCGGTGGATGCGGTCAAGCGCGCTCGGACGCACGCCGATGATGTTGAATTCTACGCCGAGGACTCCGGCCGCGCCGAGCCATCGTATCTTTTTGAGGTCCTTGAAGCGGCGATTGATGCCGGAGCTCGAGTGGTCAACATTCCCGACACTACGGGCTACGCCGTGCCGGAACACTATGGCGCGCTCATCGGCGGCATTCGCGAAAGAGTACCCAATATTTCCAGAGCCACGATTAGCGTCCACTGCCATAACGACCTGGGCATGGCGGTGGCCAACTCGCTGGCCGGCATCCGAAATGGGGCCCGACAGGTGGAGGGCACGATCAACGGGATCGGGGAGCGTGCCGGCAACGCCGCGCTCGAGGAGATTGTGATGGCGCTCCGCACGCGCAGCGACTACTTTGGACTGACGACAGGCGTAGACACGCGCGAGCTGGTTCGGACTAGCCATCTCGTTTCCGATCTGCTCGGCATTGCCGTGCCACCCAACAAGGCGGTAGTCGGCGCCAACGCGTTCTCCCACAGCTCGGGCATCCACGTAGATGGATTCCTGAAAGACCGCGAAACCTATGAGATCATGCGCCCGGAGGACGTCGGCCTGACAGAAAGCCATGTGGTGCTAACGGCGCGCACCGGGCGAGCCGGGCTGCGCGCGCGGCTGGAGAAGCTGGGATACCGGCTTCCGAAAGAAGACCTGGACCTGACGTACCAGCGGTTCTTGACCGTGGCCGATAAAAAGCAAGAGGTCTTTGACGAAGACCTGGTTGCCATCATGTTGGACGAACTGCATCCGGTACCTGAACGATGGCAGCTTGATTACCTGCAGGTGTCGAGTGGCACCGCCACCATCCCCACCGCCACCGTGCGCCTGCGAGTTCATGGGGAGACGCGGGAGTGCGCCGCTATCGGCAACGGGCCGGTCGACGCGGTCTATAAGGCGATTTCCACGTTAGCGGCAAACTCGGCCACGCTGGTGCGCTACGATATCCACGGCGTCACGAGCGGTACGGGCGCCTTGGGTGAGGTCACCGTGCAGCTGGAGAAAGGCGGTCGCCGAGTGGTCGGCCGCGGCGCTTCAACCGACGTGATTGAGGCCAGCGCCAAGGCCTATCTCGACGGGCTGAATCGACTGGCGCATCTTGGATCGTAGGGGCCTGGTGGTCGCTTCTGATCAACGTTTCGCGATCAAACCCTGAAGTTCGAAGCCCTGCTGAACGCCCCAGCAAGTCTGGGCTGATCTGGTTCGCCGTCTCGGATGGAGTCGATCGAAGGTTGTGCGAGAAGGGGAATCCGGCCGTCTCACCCGCCGGAAAGCGTCCGAATCGTGGGCTTAGGTAGGTTCCCATCGGGACTGAGTGACCGCGGCTCTGGCAAGAAGTACCTGAAAGCAATTCGGCGGTTGCAGCCGGTCTGGCTCGATACGGGCATGATTGCCGGCCCCTCGATCGAAGTGAGCGACAACATCAAGCCTGTAAGGATCCGCGGAGTCTGGCTGCGCCGCTAGTGACCTGCGAAGGAGTCATTGTCGAGAGCGGTCGTTGATCCGTGGCCTGGTAGGCGCGGCGGACCTGATAGTAGAGAATGGGCTTCCGGCTCTTGGGTTCGGTGCCGCCATCGCGGCGAACCTTTGGCCATGCCGCGCCCGCAGGTTCGATTTCCCCGATGCTTCTCTCCTTCATCATGCGAGCGCACTCGACACGGGCAAAATCCTCGCTTGGATCGGCGGGTCCAGCTCGAGCGGTGGAACGTGAATCGTTTGGTCGTCTGATTCCGCTCCGTTAAAGTAATTACGTCCGAGCCCAACGGTTTCGATGACCCGGTGCTATCATTCAGCTTTATCGGAGGAAAGAAACCATGCAATACGCGCGACTCGGAGACACGGGGTTGATCGTTTCACGGCTGGCCTTTGGCGCCATGACCTTTGGAACGTCTCAAGGAATTTTCGCATCGGTCTCGAAGGTGGACACTCAGCCGATGGCGAATGATCTGGTGGCCCGGGCGCTCGACGCGGGAATCAACCATTTCAACACGGCCGATGTTTACACCGAAGGCCAGTCCGAACAGATGTTGGGCAAGGCGCTGGGCAGCCGGCGCAAGGACGTGGTGATTTCGACCAAGGTCGCCGGGCGGACCGGCCCCGCTCTCCTCGACCAGGGGCTCTCGCGCCACCACATCCTCGCTTCGGCTGAAAACAGCCTGCGCCGCCTGGCGACCGACTACATCGACATTTATCTGGTGCACCGGGTGGATCTGAACACACCCGTCGCAGAAACGCTCGAAGCCCTCGACACGCTGGCACGCACCGGCAAGGTGCGGTACATCGGATTCTCCAATTGGAACGCGTGGCGCGCGGCGAAGGCGGTCGGCCTGCAGAACCAGAATGGCTGGGCGCGCTTCCGTGCCGCAGAGATGTACTACTCGCTGGTGGGGCGGGACCTCGAGCACGAGGTAGTGCCCTTCGTCGAAGACGCGGGTATCGGTGTGATGCCTTGGAGCCCGCTCGCGGGAGGGCTGCTCAGTGGCAAGTACACGCGGCAGAATCCGAAGGGCGACGGCGGGCGCCACAGCGGCTCCGACTTTTTGCCGCACGATCGAGAGAAGGTTTATGACGTGGTTGATCGCGTCCGCACGATCGCCGCCGCTCACGGCGCATCGCCGGCGCAGGTTTCTCTGGCCTGGATGCTGACCAAACCGTTTGTCTCCTCAATTCTTCTGGGCGCCAACAAGATGGCGCAGCTGGAGGACAACCTTAAGGCGGTCAATGTGCAGCTGTCAGCCGAACAGATCGCGGATTTGGAACAACTCACGGCCCCGGCCGCCCTTTATCCGAACTGGTTCACCGAGCGGGTTGGGGACCGGGCCGTGCGGGAGGCGCTGGCGGGAAAGCCGCGGGCCGCCACCGCGTAACACGCGACCTCACTTATGACCACATCCCGGCTTCGCTTGTGATATGTTCCCTAGCTGACGAACGCGCAGGTATGCCTCCTCCCAGTTATGTTTGCGGCACCGGCAGCATGCCGCTGATCGGCGAAACCATCGGCTCGCATTTCGACCGCGCCGCCGCGCGCTGGGCCGGGCGGGAGGCGCTGGTGGTTCGGCATCAGCAGATCCGCTGGACGTATGCCGAGTTGAAAACGCACGTCGACGCCCTGGCGGCCGGGCTGATCGCGCTCGGCCTCGAGCCGGGGGACCGCGTTGGCATCTGGTCGCCGAATAACGCTGAGTGGGTGCTCACCCAATTTGCCACTGCCAAGGCCGGCCTGATTCTTGTCAACATCAACCCGGCTTACCGGCTGGTTGAGGTCGAACACGCGCTGCGCAAATCAGGCTGCACGGCATTGATCACGGCCACACAATTCAAGAACAGCGACTACCTCGGGATAATCCGCCCACTCGTTGAGCAAGGGCGCTTGCCGAGACTGCGGACCGTGATTCATCTGGGCGATGGATCCGAAGATGGGATGATTTCGTTCGCCGATGCAGTCTCGCGGGGAGGCGTGGCCGAGCACACGCACTTGAAGGACCTGGCCGGGCGGCTTCAGTTCGACGATCCGATCAACATTCAATTCACCAGCGGCACTACCGGCCTGCCGAAAGGCGCGACACTCACCCATCACAACATTCTGAACAACGGATTTTTTGTAGGCGAAGCCATGGGACTCAGCGAAACCGACCGGCTGTGCATTCCGGTTCCGC
>JAGWQP010000398.1 GCA_028876805.1 Acidobacteriota bacterium
CCGGAAACTGGTCTTCAAACCGCTCAAAGCTGGTCCCGACGCTCAGGGTCAGCGGTTTGGCAATTACGAATGAAACCACGGGCTCGAAGTTCTGCCGCGTGCGGTACACCCCCGACGTCAGATCCGCGGGCGCCCCGCCCAGCAGCAATGGGTTCCGCGTCGCGCCGTTCCACTGATCGTGGTAGTCCTCAAACTGGAAGCGCACGCGCACGCGATCGGTCCCCAAGCGAGTGTTTTCGTAGCGAGCCCTCAGGCCGGTGTAGCGTTCGACCAGTTCGTCTTGATCGCTCACCAGGCCCAGCGTGAAGGAGTTGCGCTCGATGGTGCCGGTCCCCTCGACCGCCCCGCTCCAGCCTTGCTTCGCGTTGTAGAGGAACTTCGGCACCGAAACATCGAACCGGGTCGGCGGCACCTTGATTTCGAAAACCACCCGCACCGAATCCGGCTGATCGCCGCGCTTGAGGCGGTGGGACACCGCACGCGCCTGGAACTCCTTGCGCAGCCGCGCCGCCAGATCGTCGAGCAGGTTTGGATTCAGCTTGGTCCCGATGAGGGCTAGGATCTGCCGCCGCAGACCCACGCTGATTTTCTCGTTCGGTTCCGAAGCCAGGTCCGTGGACCAGCCATCTCCGGCAACGATAACGGTCTCAACCACATAGCGGGAATTGACGTTGAGTTCGGGATCCTGCGGAGCGGCCGCGAGCAGCCCGCCGAACCCCAGGCAGGCGAGCCAGACTAATCTCATGCGGCCCCGGGCAGCACTCCGAATGCCAGCCATAAACCCTTGAAAGTAAATGGGATTTTTGGGCAACTGCTGTGACTCGGGTTCACAGGTGTGGAGGAAGAATCCAAAAAACCAGGGCGTCCGCAAACGCTTACAGAACCTTGGCCAGTTCGGTCGCGAAAGCGCTCGGGGGCTCTTGTTCACGGTTTTGACCGCCGCGCTTGCGGCGATGAGGCCGCTGCTGCATGCGATTCACGCCCGGGTCGGAGGGCGCTACCGGAGTGCCGCGCGTGTCTTTCCCCTTGGGAGGTTGCGCCGGGTTGGCCCGCAACAGGCGGTCTTCGAGCGGCGCGCGATCGAAGCGCCGAATGATGGCCTGCATTTCGTCGGCCGTGGGTGCTTCGACGAAAGCGAAGCCCTTCGACTCTTGCGTTTCGTGGTTGCGGATCACTTTGACGGCGTCGGCCACGAGGTCTTCGGCGGCCAGCCATTGCTTGATGTCGTCAGCAGTGACCCAGGAGGGGAGGTTGCCAAGAAAAACGGTAAAGCCCATTCAGTTGATTGTGTGCTCCGTTGGTTGGATTTGGCGGCGCTTCAAAGAGAGGATTCCGATCTGCCCACTCGATGTTATCAGAGTCATCGATCGAATTGCAAACCCAGAATGCGCGCGCCCACCAGCAGTTCGTGGGAGGGTGTGAGTCGACGCGCCCCCAACTAGGGCGGGGCGGGGATCACCTGATAGATGACCGTCCCAGCGACGCGCCCCACTTCGCGGTAGTGGGAAAACCACTCCGCCAGTTCCGGAAACTGGGTGATGGCAAGCCGCGGATTATAAAGGCCGAGTCCATCCATGACGAAAGTAGGAGAAGAGCGCGCGAGCTCCCCACGATGGGCGCGGGCAAAGATCGTTTCGACGGGCGTCGATTGGGTGAGGTGCCGGTCGGCCGGCACGCCCGTCAGCGGCTGGGAATCGAGAAACCGGGTAGCCGCCGGCAGGCCGGTGTACACGTAGAGCTCGGGACGAAACCCCCAGACGAACAGCGTGCTGCCGAGGTGCGCGAGCGGCCTTGCGACCGCTGCCGCCGAGCGGCTGTCGCGATCCATCGAGGTATCCACCCAGTCGATGTGCCGGGCGGCCAGCAGCGCGTAACGCGGACCGAAGCGTGCCAGGGGAATCAACAGCAGCAGCGCAATCCAGACCCTGCGACGGCCGAGCAGCGTGGATCCGCGCGCTGCCGCCAGCGCCAGCGGCGGCAGGAGGAAAAAGTAGTAGCGGGGGAAGAAGCGGAATCCGGTGGCGACAGCCATCAGCGACAGGCCGCACCAGCCGGCCCACAACCGCGGGGCCGGTGGCTCCCCGGCTTTCCGGCCGCTCCCGAAGTACCAGCTGGCGGCCGCGAGCAGGGCGATGTGAAAACCGGCCCAGTCCGCGGTTCGCACCATTGCGTTCCACACGGGACGATCGAGTGAAGGCGTGCTGGCATAGACGCGGCCCCACCTCCAGACCTGATCCCAGTAGGAGGGCAAGGCTCCCGCGGCCGCCAGCCAAAGCGTTGCGACGCCGCTCGCCGCCAGGAAACCCGCCGCCATCCAAAACACTCCCGACGGATACCAGACGGCACACACTGCTGCCACCAACAAGGCCTTCGGGCTGATCAGAAAGCCAACCCCCAACCACAGGCCGCTTGCGAACGGGCGGCGTTTCCACGCCAGCCAAACCGCCGCCAGGTGCGGCACGACGAGCAGCAGATCCGACGCGAGAGGGATTACCGCGGAGGGAAAATCGAAGGTCAGAAAGAAGCCGACCAGACCCGCCGCCCAGTAACCTTCGGCGGGCGACCACAGGTCGCGCGCGAAGCGAAAAGCCAGCCAGCACGCGAGCAGCTGGTAGAGCGCGCCGGCCAGGCGCAGCGGCCAGCTGTCGCGCGCGCCCCACAGCAGATTGACCGCGGCCACGAGCGGCGGCTTGTCGAACCACACGTCGCGATACAGGGTCTTGCCATGCAACACCTGTTCGGCCGCGGCCAGGGGCAGCGTCTCCTCGGCCCACAGGATCTCGACATGACAGAGCCGAGCCGCCGCGACCAAGGTGAGCAGCACGAAGAAAAACAACGGCTGGTTGAAACGCACGCTCCGCACTTATTATAGTAAGAGGCAAAGAAAAAGCGAATGGAGGATTTCGCGCAACAGCTCGCCCGTCTTCGCGAACGGATCGCCCGGATCGAGGGGAAATACGCGGCGACGCTCGCTTCCAATGCGCCCGCCAAACCGGCGCCACCGAAGCCCGGCTGCTCGATTGAGGATCTCGTTCCGGGCGAGGTGGTACGGACCGGGTTCGGCGCGCACTTCGAGACCGAACGGCGGTGGCAAAACCACCGGCGGCACGGCAGCGTGGAGATCTCCGATCTTCGCGGCCTGCCCGCAGATCTGCTGGAGCCGCTTTCCGGCGGCGCGATCACAGAGGTCCATCCGACGAGATGGGCGTTTCTCGATACGGAGACGACCGGACTGGCGGGTGGCACAGGAACCTACGCGTTCTTAGTTGGAGTCGGCTCGATCGATCGAGATGGTTTCCGGCTCCGCCAGTTTTTCATGCGGGATTACGGCGAGGAAGCCTCGCTGCTGGCGCGGCTGGCCGAGCACCTGGCGGGGTTCGATGTGCTGATCACCTACAACGGCAAGGCCTACGACCAGCCGCTGCTTGAAACGCGGTTTCGCTTGGCGCGGGCGCGGCATCCGTTTGACCGGATGGAACACCTGGATTTGTTATTCGGGGCGCGGCGCCTGTGGAAGCTGCGACTAGAGAGCTGTCGCCTGATGGATCTGGAGAACCAGATCCTCGGCGTGGAACGACAGGGCGATCTGGCAGGCGAAATGATTCCGCATTACTACTTCGACTATCTGCGCACCGAGCAGGCGTTCCGGCTGGTGCCGATTTTTCATCACAACGCCATCGACATCCTGTCGCTCGCTTGCCTGACGGCCATTGTGCCCGAGGCCTTCCGCGCGCCCGAGAAGACAATCTTCCGACACGGTGCGGACCTCGTCGGGCTGGCTCGCTGGCTCGTGGGTGCCGGCCGCCGGGAAGAGGCTTTGCGGCTGTTGCGCCGCGCCGTCGACTTGGGGCTGCCGGATTCTCTGCTGTTCCAAGCGCTGTGGGCCGTGGCCGTCGTCGAGAAGCGTCTGGGACTCACCGATGCGGCGCGCCTAGCGTTTCGGGAACTGACAGCGGCCCCAAACCCATATCGGGCGCGGGCCTTCGAGGAACTGGCCAAGCACTACGAACACCGCGAGCGGGATTACGCGACGGCCCTGGAGATGACACGCCAAGCGCTCCGGCTTTCCGACATGCCCCGGATCCGGCGGCGCGAGCAGCGGTTACGCGCGCGCCTGGCGAAACTCGGCGTAGGCCAGCTTGAGAAACTCGGCAACGGTTGAAGGCGGGTTCTCCCGACGCCAGCAGGCGAAGACTCGGGTGCGCAGGCCGCGCAACCGCCGATAGGCGACCGCTCGCCAGCGGAATCGCTGGACGCAGGCAGGCGCCAGCGAAACGCCCATGCCGGCCGCCACCAACGACACCACTGTCTGCCATTGCGTGGCCTGTTGGACCACGTTCGGCACAAAGCCGGCGTGGGCGCAGAAGCCGATCAGGTGGTCGTGGAAGGCCGGACCAAGACGCCGCGGAAACCAGACGAAGGGCTCGGCGCGGAGTGACCCTAAGGTCAACCCGGCGCGCGCGGCCAGGGCGTGGGAGGCGGGCAACACCGCAACCAGGGTCTCTTCAAAAATCACTCGAGAAGTAAGCGGACCGGCGGGTCGCGCTTCACGCAAAAAGCCGAGGTCGATCTCTTCCCGCCGGAGAGCCTCCTCGATGGCGGTCGTTGACAGCTCCCGCAGGGTGAACTCGACGGCCGAATAAAGCCCGCGATACTTCCGAATCGCCGAGGGAAGCGCCGAGAGCATCACCGACGGCGGCGCACCGATGTGGAGCTTGCCGGTCTCGCCCCGAGCAGCGCGGCGCGCGGATTCTAGGGCGCGGTCCACTTGCGGCAGCAGACGCCGCGTCTCCTCGAGTAAGGCGCTGCCGGCTTCGGTGAGGGCGGTCGGGCGACCCCGCTCAAATAGGCGGCAGCCGAGCAAGGCTTCGAGTTTTTGGATCTGCTGGGTGAGCGGCGGTTGAGCGATGCCGATGCGCTCGGCGGCGCGGCCGAAATGCAGCTCTTCGGCGACGGCGAGGAAATAGCGCAGCTGGCGGAGGTCCGGAGTGCTCATACGACAAACATATCAAACCTCAACCATTCTCCTATTGGACATATGGGATACCCCCTGCGTATTCTCGACGGCATGAGAGAAGAACACCTGGTTGCGGTTTACGACCGGCTTCCATTGACGGTAGAGTGCGGGCGCGGCTGCTACCTGTTCGACGCCGCGGGACGACGGTACCTCGACATGGCCTCTGGAATTGGGGTCAATGCCTTTGGGTATTCCAATCCACGCATCACCGCGGCCTTGACCGAGCAAGCGGGGCGATGCGTTCACACTTCCAACCTGGTCTCGCATCCCTACCAAGAGGAGCTTGCCCGAGAGCTGTGTCGGATCAGCGGGCTGGATCGTGCGTTTTTCAGCAACAGCGGAACCGAAGCGATGGAGGCGGCGCTCAAAGCCGTGCGTTCGCGCAGCCGGTCGCTCGATCCAACCAAGACACGGCTGGTTTCGCTCGAACGGTCATTTCACGGCCGCACGCTCGGATCGCTTTCGGTCTCCGGGCAAGCGAAGTTGCGGCGACGGTTTGAGCCGCTCGACCGGGCGGTGGATTTCATCCGGCCGAACGATCAGGAGGCTCTGGCGGCCGTGGTGACCAAAGCGACCGCCGCCGTGATCCTCGAGCCGGTCCTCGGCGAGGGTGGCATCCGTCCGTTAGAGACCGAGTTTCTGCGCCAGGCGCGGGAACTGACCAAGCGGCTGGGAGCGCTGCTGGTGGCTGACGAAACGCAATGCGGCCTGGGCCGGACGGGAAAGTATTTCGGCTACCAGTGGGCCGGCATCCGGCCCGATATTGTCGTGACCGCGAAACCCCTGGCAGGGGGATTGCCACTCGGGGCCACGCTGTTCACCGAGGAGGCCGCCAAACACCTCCCGCTCCACTCGCACGGGACGACGTTTGGCGGCGGGCCGCTGGCGTGCCGCGTGGCGCTCGAATGCCTGCGTCTGCTGGAAGAAACGTTGCCGGGGATCGCGGATCGGGCCCGTCAGTTCCGGTCCCGCCTCGACGGCCTCGCGCGGCGGCATTCGGTCGTCACCCAGATTCGATCGAAGGGACTGATGTTCGGTCTCGAGCTTTCGCGGCCCGGCCGCCCCTTCGTCGTGGCCGCACTCGAACGCGGCCTGCTGGTGAACTGTACCCGGGAGACAGTGCTGCGGCTCCTGCCTCCGTACATCGTGACGCGGGACGAGATCGATCGTGCGGTAGAGATCCTGGATCTGACGTTTAGCGCGGCACCGGCGGGTCCGCCACCTCGGTGCCGAGGCCCGCGTAGGCTTCCTTCACCTTGACGACCTTGCTGCCGTTAAACGTGACGAAGGTGATCCGCCCGGGCGGGGTGCCGAAGACCCAGTCTTCGAGCTCCTCGCCATCCTTGGCCTGGCGTTCCTTGTGCTGGGGCTGACCCATGGCTAGCAAGACCTGTTCCCGATCCATGCCCACGGTGACGCGCTTTTCCTGGATGGCCTTCTTGACCTCGGGTGGAAGCGTATCGGCATAGATCTCGGCAGCGCTGCGGCGCTCGAAGTCGAAAATCGGCGCCAGCATTTTCTTGATCTCGGCGGATTTGATCGGTTCCAGTGGCTTATGAAACAGGATCGCGACCGAAGTGCCGCTGGCCGCATTGGAATCACCCTGCGAGATCGGCGCGGTGCCTCCGCCGATGCCGATTTGGACGTGCTGATACCACTTGGTGCCACCCTTTAAGCCGTGGTTGATTTCAAGCACGATCTTGTCTTCGTCGAGGTCGATTTTGGTGATCTGCACCAGGTCGCCCGCGCGCGCCGCCGGACCGCTAGACTGGGCGATTTCTTCCCACATTTTCTTGTCGAAAGTGCCGTTGGCGTCAAACTCGAGCGGCTTTTTCGAGCGCGGCAGCAGGACCTTGACGGTGGCGTACTCCGCCACCAACCCCCGCGTGAGCTCGACGCGGTCCTCGACGGTCAGCTTTTCGGCGGATGGGCCGAGGGCGGGCAGCAGGCTTATGATAGCCGCAACAGCGGGAATTCGCATCAGGCACCGTCTTTCGGCGGGTCCGTAAGTGGCGAGATCTGCCGGCCGATGGGGGCTCTCCCCACGTAAACCCACAACAAAACCAGCGCGGCCGTGGTCAAAATGCTAGCCTCAGGTCCGTATTCGCCGCCGCTCCACAGCGCGCCGGCCTTCCACACCATCTCGTGGCCCGTCATTCCTATTTTAAGCCCACTGACGTTGACCCCGAACAGCGGCAAGGTGAGGTTCCATCCGAAGTGGAGGCCGATCGGCAGCCAGAGGTCGCGCGTGCGGTAGTAGGCATATCCGAACAGAATGCCAAAACCGGCGGTATTGGCGATGCCGAACCAGGTGGCGCTGGGGTTGCCGGTGTGCATGAGCGCGAACAGCGCGCCCACTGGAAAGATGGCGGCAAACGGCCCCGCGGCGGCCATCAGGATCTGGAAGCCGTAACCGCGGAACAGGATCTCCTCGCCCGCCGAGCCGATCGCCAGGGCGGCGGTCACAAACGACAGAGTACCGATCGCAGGAGGATCCGGAATGGGCGTGAGGCGCGCCGCCCCAGCCAGTAGCGGCGGGAGAAGCACCAGACAGGCCGACCCGGTGCCGCCGACTACGCCGAGTGCGAGATTGCGGACCGAGGCGCGGTTAACGGCGAGGCCGGCTGCGGCGAGGCCGCGGTTTTCGTAAATGCGGAGAGCGGCCAAGTTGGCAAATAACGACGCGACGAGGACCGCGAGGGAGGCCGCGAAGAAAGCGCCTACCAACCACGGTAGAGTCCTCAGCAGAACGAAGTCGCTCGCCACGTAGAAGGAAACGTAGACGACCAGGCAGATCGCGAAGTGGAACGGGTCTTTGCGGGCGGCCACGCGGCTCACGCTTTCGGGCCCTCCGCGCGGGAACGAGTTTGGTTCCTTTCTGGATGGGCTGATATCTTCAATGTATACTATGCCAGTCCGCCGGATCCTCGAGCTGGGCGACCCCATGCTGCGCGTGGTTTCCGCCGCGGTTCGAACACCAGCCGAAGCCGCGAGGGTGTTCGAGGATCTTCGCGACACCTTGCACAGCTTCCGGCTCGCTCATGGCTTCGGACGCGGCATCAGCGCCGTGCAGATCGGCGAGCCGAAACGGCTAATATACATCGAACTCGACGGCAGCGCCTACCGTCTGCGCAATCCCCACCTCGAGTTTGAAAGCGAAGAGAAGTTCCGCCTGTGGGACGATTGCTTCTCGTTTCCCGACCTATTGGTATGGCTGGAGCGTGCCGCGCGTGTGCGCGTGCGGTACGACGACGAGGAATCTCGGACGCGCGTCGTCGATGCGAGCGGGGCTTTGGCAGAACTGTTGCAGCACGAGATCGATCATTTGGAAGGAGTGCTGGCGATCGATCGCGCGCTCGACCGGACGAGCTTCGCGACGCGGCAGGAGTGGCAGGCCCGCTATGCCGGCGCGCGACAGAGGAGCGGCGAGTAACCGTGCCCGGCCTGCTCTACGTAGTGGCCACACCCATCGGGAACCTGGAAGACATCACCTATCGGGCGGTCCGGGTGCTCCGCGAGGCTGACCGGATCGCCTGTGAAGACACCCGGCAGACGCGCAAGCTGCTCGATTACTATGGCATCCAAACGCCTACCACGAGCTACCACGAGCACAACGAAGCGGCGGAGAGCCGGCGACTGGCCGAACGGCTGCGTGGCGGGGAGACGATCGCGCTCGTATCGGATGCCGGCATGCCCCTTGTTGCCGATCCCGGATACCGGCTGGTGAAGGCCGCCCTCGAGCTCGGGATTTCGGTCCAGCCGGTGCCAGGCCCGTCGGCGATCGTGGCGGCGCTGGCGGCTTCGGGTCTGGCGACCGACGCATTTCACTTTGGAGGGTTTCTGCCGGCCCGGGCGGGACCGCGCGCCCGGTTGCTCGAGGGTCTGGCCGAGGAGAAGGCCACGCTCGTCTTCTTCGAAGCCCCGCACCGGATTGTGGAGGCGCTCGAGGCCATCGGGCAGGTACTGGGGCCGCGGCCGGTGGTGGTGGCGCGGGAGCTGACCAAGGTCCACGAAGAGTTTCTGCGCGGCACCGCCCTTCAGGTACACGCGCAACTGGCCTCGCGCAGCGCCATCAAAGGCGAGATCACGCTGCTGGTCGGCAAAGCCACGGCTCCGGCCGCCGAATCTACGCCCGTAGAGGAGGCCGTAGGAGACCTGGTGCGCGCCGGCACGCCGCGCATGGACGCCATCAAGCAGGTGGCGCGCCGCCGAGGCCTGTCCAAACGCGAAGTCTACGACCGCCTGCTCAAAGCGCCCTAGAGCGTTGTGTGCGCTTCGGCACGAGGATGACCGGCTGGTCCTGACGCGGTACGGGCCGGCGTAGTACACTAAATGAAGGATCCTACATCAGAAAAGGATCCTATATCAGAATAAGATAGCTATGAAGAAAATCTCTGTCGCCCTGACTGCCGATGAACTGCAAGCTGTGTTAACTCTGGCAGAGAATCAACTATTCCGCGTGAAACACATCGACCCGAAAATGCCGGGGTATATCGTGCATCCGGAGGAACTGGCGGTTGCAAGTTCAGCCGTCCAGGTTCTCGCGGAGGCTCTCAAAGGGGCGAAACAAGTCAAACCGCGAACCG
>JAGWQP010000399.1 GCA_028876805.1 Acidobacteriota bacterium
GAATCACCCCCTCCACAGTGTGACTGTCGTAGCTTATGGCTGCAGTGGCCGCTTCGACTGTGACGATAGACTTTGATTCACCCAAGGTCATCGGCAAATTCACCGTTGTAGTACTGCCTGCTTGCACACTGGCGTTGCGCACCACAGTTTGAAAGCCGGTGGCCTCAGCCCGTACTTCATATGCCCCGGCTGGCAACGCAGGAACACTATACAGCCCCTCGGTGTTTGCCACCACCGTTCTTGTAAAATCAGTAGACCTGTTGGTTATGGTGATCCGCGAGTTCGGAACAACGGCACCAGATGCATCGGTCACGGTTCCCGTTATGATCCCAGTGGGCGCTTGACCGAACAAAGAAACTGCAAGCACTGCAGCGACGGCTACGGCCGGCACAAACTTGATAGTCATCAGACCCCTCCTCGCCTCGTCCCCAAGATTTACCATTCACTGAAGCTTAATTGCCCCCGTGGGCGCTTGTGCGCAAACGACGAGGCTCAGCGCGAATAAAGCGAATAATGCTACAATCGATTTGGACATGACATCCGTCATGGGCCAACCTCCCCGAAGGCATTTTCCTAACCGACCGAGCGATCGGTAGGTGAAGTACGTATATCAAAGTACACCGCCAGTTGTCAATTGCCGAGGGGATAGAGCGGATATGGCCCGAGATCGTCGGCAGCCTCGGCGAATTCCGACCTGGCCGCACGGTATTCCCGCCTCAACCTCCGGCAGAGCTCGGCGGTGGTCGGAATGTCGAGGATGTCACCAACGCCATGCCCGGCGGACCAGACATCTTTCCAAGCCTTGGCTTCGCCATCGGCAGTTACACGAAGGCCGCCATGGGGCGCGAGGTTATCGGGATCTGCGCCGGCCGCGATGATGCTACCGCGGAGAAAGTTGGCACTGACGCCGCTAACGGCTGCGGTGTAGACAATGTCGTTCGCCGTGGCCCCGAGAATCATCTCTTTATACGCGGCTGGCGCCAGGCTTTCCCGCGTATTGATGAAGCGGCTTCCGAGATAGGCCAGGTCCGCCCCCATCAGCTGCGCGGCAGCGATCTGGCGCCCGTTGGTGATCGCCCCCGCCAGAACTACCGTTTTGTGGAAGAAGGCGCGAATTTCACCGAGAAATGCAAACGGGCTCAGGGTGCCCGCATGACCGCCCGCTCCGGCGCAGACCGCGATCAAACCGTCGACACCGGCGTCTGCGGCTTTTTGGGCATGACGGAGATGGATGACATCATGAATGACCAGGCCACCGTAGGAGTGGATCGCTTCCACGACTGCCCGGGCCGCCCCGAGAGACGTGATCACCAGGGGAACGCGGTGGCGTATGGTGATCTCGAGGTCGCGGTCCAGACGGGCATTGGTTTTGTGAACAATCAGGTTCACCCCGTATGAGGCCGGAGGACGGCCGGTCTCAGCCTCGACGCGCTTCAGGCGTTGTTTGATCTCGGAGAGCCAAACTTCGTAGCCATCGCTCGTTCGCTGATTCAGGGAGGGAAACGTTCCAATGATGCCCGAGCGGCAGGCCTCGACTACAAGGTCCGGGCTAGAGACGAGAAACATGGGCGCGGCGATCGCGGGAATGGTCAAGCCTTCCCTCAACTTATCGGGCACGGACATGGAGACATCATCGCCAGTCGGTGGGAGAAGATGCAAACGCCGATTAAAATAGTCAGAACGCGAAGGTGGCGACCGGCGTGCGAGCGTGGCAGGTACACGAGTGGTGTGAACCGGACGGGATGGAGTGGGCCGAGGTGGCTCTGCCTGAGCCCAAATCCGGCCAGGTCCGCGTACGGAACCGCGCCGCAGCGTTGAACTTCTTCGACATTCTTCAAATTCAAGGCAAATACCAGGTCCAGCCGCCGTTTCCCTTCACGCCCGGCGCGGAGATTTCCGGCGAGATCGATGCCGTCGGGGAAGGCGTAACCGCGTGGCAACCCGGGGACCGCGTTCTCGGGTTGCCGCGCGGATCGGGCTTCGCGGAGCTGACGGTGGTGGATACTTCCAATATCTTCCGCATCCCGGACGGGATGGATTGGTCGCAAGCTGCCGCGTTCCC
>JAGWQP010000400.1 GCA_028876805.1 Acidobacteriota bacterium
ATCAGCATGCGGCCGTATCCTGCGTAGACGAGAAGAGTGCCATCCAGGCGTTGGACCGTCTGGACGCCGTATTGCCCATGTCACCGGGCCGCGCCGAACGGCATGGATTCGAGTACTATCGCCATGGAACGCTTTCGCTGTACGCGGCTCTGGAGGTGAAGACGGGGAAGGTCGGTGGGCAGGACCGCGCCTCGCCACACCAGCGCCGAGTTCGTCGGCTTTCTCGAAGAGGTTGTGGCGACCACCAAATGGGCCACCGAAATTCACATCGTTCGCGACAATTTGTCAGCCCACAAAACCAAAAGGGTGGCCGATTTTCCGGAGGCCCATCCGAAGGTGCGGTTTCACTTTACGCCGACCTATTCATCTTGGCTGAACCAGGTGGAGATCTGGTTCTCCAAAGTTGAGCGAGATGTGATTGCACGCGGCGTGTTTACGTCGGTAGCTGATTTGGCTCGAAAGTTGCGGAAGTACATTCGCGCTTACGGCAAGTCCCAACCATTCCGCTGGTCCTACCACGGATGCCAGCCGCCGAATCCGCCCGGTGGTTACGATATGACCGGGACAGCCCACTAGAACCAACACGTTGGGTACCGCAAGATCGATAGCGTTCATGAAGCATTCAGTCGGACATGACTGCCAGACCTGTTCATTTAGCGGCTGTGGAGTACGTACCGTGGAAGGACATCGCCAGGGCGCCGCGATTTCGGCCCAAAGTAGGGCAAATCCGGCGGATCAAAAACTTTTATCGCACGAGCCTCGCTCGGCGGGTAGAGATTCGGTGTAGCATTGGGGTCTCGCTTGCTCCGCGTGTTGAGCCCCTCCCCGTATCGGAGTGCTGCCCTGTAGCATTTCGTCTGTTCTCAAGGAGTCGCTTACGAGGAAAGGGGGTTCTCGTGTTCAAACCGGTATTCGTGCTATTTTCGGTGGCCTGCTTTGCCGCCTTCGGCCAATCGACGAGTTCTTTGAGAGGCACCGTCAAAGACGCGTCGGGTGCCGTTATCGCTGACGTTGTGGTCACGCTGACCGATGCATCAAACGGCACCGCTCGGAAAGCCCTTTCCGACAGCACAGGTGTCTATCAGATCCTGCAGGTTTCACCAGGCAAATATGCGCTGAAGGTCGAAAAGTCTGGTTTCTCCACTCTGACAAAAGGCGATGTCACGCTGGAGGTAAACACTCCAGCGACGGTAGATTGCGTGCTGGAAGTGGGTACGGTTGGAACTTCGGTCAACGTGGAGGCTGAGGCAGTACAGGTTAATACCGTTGACGGCACGGTCGGTAACGCGTTCGAAGAGAAACAAGTGCAGGAGTTGCCTCTGCAAACCCGAAACGTCGTCGAACTATTGAGTATCCAACCCGGCGTAACGCAAACAGGTGAAGTGCTGGGGGCGCGCCGGGATCAGAACAACGTCACTCTAGACGGCGTGGACGTAAATAACAACCAGACATCGGGCATTCGATACGCGTTGGACAACGGTTCCCAGTCAGAGAGCGGCGCGGCCGGCTTGCACGGAAACACGCCAGGCTTCAACGCGGCGCTGCCTGTGCCGCTCGATTCCGTCGAAGAGTTTCGTGTCACAGTGGCAGGTCAGACGGCTGACGAGGGCCGCTCCTCCGGCGGCCAGGTTACATTGATTACACGCAGCGGCACGAACAGCCTCCACGGATCCCTCTACGAGTACAACCGGAACACGCTGCTGGCCGCGAACGATTTCTTCAATAACCAAGCTGGGATTCCGCGGTCGCCGCTGGTGCGCAACCAATTTGGCGCGTCCCTGGGAGGACCGATCAAGAAGGACCGGTTGTTTCTTTTTGCGAACTGGGAACGGCGAATCGACGCAAGCTCGACGCCGGCAACTGCCACGGTCCCCAGTGCTACTCTGCGGCAAGGCATGCTGCTCGCGGCGTTGAGCAACGGGACGGTGCAAACCTTCACTCCGGCCGACGTGCAGGCCATCGATCCGCTGCATCTCGGTTTTAACCCCGCGATGAAAACCTATCTCAACTCGTTTCCCGCTGGCAACGATCCGTCGCTGGGCCTGGATCAAAACTTGAATTTCGACGGATTGCGGTTCAATGCGCCACTGGACCTGGATCAGTCGGCCTACGTGGCAAAACTGGATTACAACGTCGACCAGGCAGGCAAACACAGGGTCTCTGTTCGCGGGACTCTGAACAGCTCATCACAGGACCTGGTAGCGGCGCCATTGCCCGGGGGGCAGGCTGGCCAGGTTCTGCTGGATAACAGCAAAGGCTTGGCCGCGAACTACACCTGGATCATCGCGCCCAACCTGATCAACTCGTCGCGATACGGCCTTACGCGGCTTGGACTAAACCAATCGGGGACCCTGGGCACCGCGTTGTCATTCGCCGGCATCACGTCGCCGCAACCAACCATCAGCGGCAGCGTGATTCGCCCTTCGATTCAGATCATGCCCACCACGAATGTGGGAGACGATATTACCTGGACCAAGGGTAAACATACGATCACCACCGGCGTAAACTTTCGTTTCATACGCAACACCCACAACAGCTACGTCAACGCGTTCCCATCCTATTCGTTCAACCGGAACACGCTCGGCGGATTGGGCGGCGATGCTACGACGGACGTCACCGACTACGTCAATCAGTTATTGGGAACGTCCGGTCTGAAACTGACACAGCCAACGGCCGTCCAGGAAGGGCTGGGGAACCTGCTGGGGCTCATCAATCAGTACGGGGCCACTTATCAGTACACGAAGACAGGATCGGTACTTCCTTTTGGCACGCCTGCATCTCGCGATTATGCAGTGAATGATTACGAGGCTTACGTAACGGATAGCTGGCGTGTCCGGCGCAATCTGACCATCACGGCCGGACTGCGGTATAGCAATTCCAGCACGCCGTGGGAAGTGAACGGAACTGAAGTCGTGACGACCGTTCCGCTCGAGACGTATTTCGCCGAGCGGGTAGCCGCGAATAGCGCCGGCATCCCGAACAATCAGATCAAGGACGCCGCCTTGACTTACAGACTGGGCGGGCCGGCCAACGGGAAGCCGGGCTGGTACGAGCGCGCGAATCTGAACTTCGCGCCGCGCCTGGCTGTTGCTTACGCGCCGGACAATACCGACAACTGGTTCAACAAACTGCTGGGCAAGGGCAGCGTTCTGCGGGGCAGTTTTGCAGTACTCTACGACCAGTACGGGAACGACATGGTATTCAACATCGACCAGAGCGGATCGCCTGGCTTGGCCAGCAGCGTCACTCAGCCGATAAACACCAACTTCACCACTTCGGCCCGCTATGGCGGCGCCCTACCCGCGTTGCCGGCGGCGGCTCAAGGCGGATTCCCGTTTACACCACCGACGATCACCGGTGGTTTTGACGAAGGCGTCGGTGTAGGTTCGAATCTCAAGGCGCCATACTCGTTGGTGTTCAACGCGAATTATGCCAAACCGATTCCCGGAAAAATGACGCTGGAAATCGGATATGCGGGGCGTCTCTATCGCCGCGGGCTTGTGCAGCAGGATTTCGACCAGCCTCTGACTAACTTCCTGGACAAACAATCCGGAACGACCTGGTCGCAGGCAGTCACCGTGCTTCACAACGATTACCTTGCAGCAGGCCAAAACTATGGCCCGATTGCCGCCGTGCCGTTCATCGAGAACCAGTTCCCGGGCGTGGCCAATGCCTTCGTGCCGGGCAGCGCGACCCAAAACTATTACTACGGCTGGGTGGTCATCAACGGTTTGAGCGATGAAGACAACCTCAATCTGATGGATCGTCAGCGCATCGGGGGGACGAACAAGTGCTACAGCATTACCGGCTGCAATACGTTCTATCCATACCAAGCAGCCGGCTTGCCAACCTGGACCAATGCGGCTTATGCAAGCTACAACGCCTTAACTGTTACGCTTCGGCATGCGCTTTCATCGGGCGTTGCATTCGATTTCAATTACACGCTGTCACACTCCATCGATAATTCATCCGGCGCTGAGTCCGGCGCTAGCGACCATGGAGCTGTTCTGCAAGATGCCTTCAACGTGAACGCTTTCCGGGGCTCTTCGGATTTTGACGAGCGGCACAATATCACGGCTGACGCGCTTTACGAACTGCCCTTCGGCCGGAACAAGTCGATCGCTCGAAGCGCGAATAAGCTTGTCAACGCGGTCATTGGAGGCTGGCAGATTTCCTCCATCTTCCGGTATCATTCCGGACTGCCGTCCACAATCTCCGCGAACGGGGTTTATCCGACCAATTATGAGATCAGCGCGCTGGTGAATCTGCTGCCGGGCGCACCGAACCATTTTGGAAAGTTCATCGACGACAAGGGAGTCCCGAGCCTGTTCCCGAGCACGGCTGCCGCCAACAATTACTTCCAGCAGGCCGGCGGCACGACGGGGACCAGGGCGATTGTAAGACTACCAGGCGTCGCGAACATCGATATCTCCCTCATGAAAACTTTCGCTCTGCCCTGGGAAGGCCATCGGCTATCGTTGCGGGGCGAAGCGTTCAACGCCTTCAATCATGTGAATTTGTACAACCCGATTCTGGATATCAACAACACCGGGCAGTTTGGAGAATTCCAGGCGGCGATGCCTGCCCGCGTCATGCAGTTGAGCATGCGATACTCGTTCTGACTTAGGCGCGGGGCAGCCGTTCCCGGCTGCAGACTGCTTTCAGCAGGCCCAAGGCAGGCGAAACTGCCTGCCCCCGCTTCTCTCAGACGAAATGGAGAAGCGCCCCGGCCCGGCTGGAAGCCGGCGATAGCGCGCCTTATTCGTCCCACCCTCAAACACCGGCCGGGTCCGGCTTCGCCGAACGAATGGCCGAGCTCATTTTCATGCCGGGGTGTGTTTGATTTGATAGAATTGCCGTCGTAAGCGCGGGCACCTCATCGGTGCTCCCAAGCCGGTCGGCATCCATGACGATTCGATCGATCGCCCTGTTGGCGATGGCAGTTCCGTTCAGTGTGTGCGCTGATAACTCATCGGCTGCGCCGCTGGCTGTCTACTACTCGTTCGACACCCCTCCTTCGGCACTTTTAATCACGGAGATGCAATCAGAAGTGGGCCGAATTTTAGCAGCCGCCGGAGTGCGGGTGGCATGGCGCGCTGTCGGCTCGCCCAGGAACGGTGAAGATTTCCAGGGAATCGTAGTGTTCCGGTTTCGAGGAGCTTGTTCCTTCGACCGGGATCCTGGGCCGAACCGGTATCCGGCGAAGTCATCGGGGCAGCCCCTGGGCGCCACTGACGTCGCCGACGGCCAGGTGCTTCCGTTTGGCGCGGTGGATTGCGACAGACTCCGGCAATTTATCGCGCCGCTGATGAAGTCTCTGAGCCTGGAAGAGAGGAATGCAATTCTGGGACGAGCGATGGCTCGTGTGGGCGCGCACGAGATTTATCACATTCTGACTGGATCGGAAGAGCACGCGCGCCGGGGAATCGCCCGCGCCTCGCATAGCCGCGCGGAGCTTACCGCTCCGATATTTGCCTTTGCCCGGGCGGAGACCGACTGGCTCCGCGCTTGGGCTGCGGCTCCAGTCCCCCAGCCGACCGTGGCCGCCGTGGGATCGGACACGATTCCGCGAGAGACCGAAATTACTGCGCCCGAATCCATCAGTTCAGTCGCACGCTAATCCTATTGCGGGAAACGGGCCAGATGATGAAGTTGCGGAGAGCATACCGAACGGGGCGGGTTTGTCCAATCGGATAACCCGACAACGGCGTTTTTTGATTCTTCGATGTGGCAGCCGAGAATGTGCGCCAGCAGCTCGTCCTGCGTAAGATCCACAAGGCGCTGGATGGTGGCGCCGAACGCTGGAAACTCGTGTACATACAGACGCCCGGGATACAAAGGTTGTCGCCGTCGAAAAGGATCCCCGTGCGCCGACCGTAGAGGGCTACTGAGAGGGGATCGTGCCCCGCAATTGCAATCACGTCGAGGTCGCGGGCCCGCCAAGATAGATGGCGCCGATCTCGGTGGGCCACTACCGGATACTGAAGGTCGTCTGCGCTGCTCCAGGGATAACGGAACCGCCGCCACACTGTGTTTTCCGCCAAATCGCGCATCTGGGGAGGTAGGATCCTCGTGCCCCTGAGATGGCGCGACGAAGATCGGGATCGACCAGCGGCCCCTCCGGGCGCACCACTCCCCGGCCGTGTGACTCAGAATTTCGGCGACATTGGTCTCTCTGGCTAAGGCTAAGGCACCAGGAGCAGCAACGCGGTCCTCGCCGTAGAAAAGGTATAGGAACGGCTTTTCGTAGCTGGTGCAGCCGGATTCGCCGAGGATGGAGAGATCCGTGTTCTAAGCGCAGACCTGACCCTTTCGGGACCTCGGCGGAAGCTGGGGCCACCGGTGATCCATGGCGATGGAGAGGTTCCGCGTTCCAGGCCGACGCCTGCGCTCAGCTGGTGCAGAAAGCGAGGGTGATCGCCGAGTATGAGCGTCAATTTCGGTGCGATCGGTTTCAAGACGCTCCTCCTTATCCAGCGTCTCAACGGGACGAAGGCTAACTGGACCTTCTAACGACCTACGGGGAAATTATGATTGGAGCCAATTGCCTGTTGATGCTGGCCTCGCGCCTATGCCATGATGCATAGTGCCACCACCGAGCTGCTCTGCGCGCCTTATCATTTGCGGGGAGGCTCGAAGGCCCCATGTCCCGCCGGTCAACGTGACGCTGGCGTTTTGAGACGCACCTCGCCGTGCAATTTCTTAACTAGTCGATTTAGCCAAAGCGCGTACAACGATGCGTATCCTGATCAGCTTCACCGTTCTTCTCTCTCTTGCGGCGGCGGATAAGCCGCCCAGATCCACGCACAAGAAGACGCTGGCGGTGGCCGGGAAGGTTGGGGTAACAACGCCGGGTGTTCAGATCCCTTTCACGAGTCTGAAAGCCGAGGCTGAATTCGAAGCCCCACCGAAACCCGAGTGGCTCTTTTTCTCCGGTGTGGCGTTCGCACCGGGAGCCGACGCCATCGACAGAATCGATCCGAAGGTCAACAAGAAGGTAGAGCCCATCGCCGGCCTGGCGAAAGCCTGCGGGGGCATGGCCTCGGCCTTCGACAGTTTGTGGGTGCCGGTTTGCAGCAGCTCGTCACTGGCCCGTATCGACGCGAAGGCATTCAACGTGACGCACACGCTGGCAACGGGTGTGGCGGCTGTGCGCGGGGTCATCGCGGCTACCGCGGACAGCATTTGGCTACTGACGGACGACAAAACCACGGTCTCCCGCATCGACCCGGATCAGAACCTGGTGGTCGGTGAAGTGCGAGTGCCGGCGGGATGCCGCAGCCTCACGTTCGCAGAGACGGCGCTATGGCTGGCGTGTCCGGCAGGGAACCAAGTTCTTCGCATCGATCCGGCGACGAATTTAGTTGATAAGTCCATCAATGTTTCGGAGCAACCGCAGTCGCTGGCGGCTGGCGGAGGCTCGATCTGGGTGCTGTGCCGTAAGGATGGCAAAATCGACCGAATCGACCCTAAGACGAACAAGGTCTCCAAGACCATCGATCTTGGAGTGCCCAACGCCGATGGCGCGATTGCGTTTGGTGAGGGATTCCTTTGGGTCACGGAGGCGGGCTTCCCACTCGCACGAATCGACATCACGTCCGAGAGCGTTGTGCAGCAGTTCCAGGGCGAAGGCGGCGGCGCCCTGGCGGTGTCGCCCGGAGCGATCTGGCTCGCAAACGTCAAGGCTGGGACGATCTGGCGCATCGACCCCAAGCGGGTCATGGCCACTCTCCCGGAATAGGATGCGCGCGAATGAGGCTTTCCACTGCGGCCTGTATCGCGCTGTCCGCGGCGATGTATGCTCGCCAGTCCGGCCGGCAACAGCCCGCGAAAGGACCTAAGAATCCCGCGCCCTGGCGTCGGCACGCCGGGCGTGAAGCGTGAACCGTCCCATTCGTCCGCTGGCGATCTTCAACGCTGCCAGCGGAACAAGGGATTGGCAGGTGCTCACCGAAGACGCCGTCTGCGTGACGAACGGGCGCAATGCAATCTACCGGCCGCACGTCCACACCAACAAAATAGCGTCCACAATCAATCTGGGTAACCGTCCCTGCTC
>JAGWQP010000401.1 GCA_028876805.1 Acidobacteriota bacterium
GGCGCGGTTGCGGTGCCTGCATTTCGAGCCACCGCGCCCGCCGGCCGCTCGTGTTGCGCCAGGCGTGCCGCGAGCCGGTACCAATGAGGCCGAAATCGCCTGGCCCGAGCGCACAGCGGGCGTCATCAATCTGCGCCTCCACGCTCCCCTCCAGGATGTAAAAGCTTTCTTCAAACGAATGAAGGTGGGGCTCGATCACGCCGCCCGGTTCCAGGTAGCAGATGCCCACGCCCATATGCACCGATCCCATCGCATGATCGACATAGGTGGCGCGCCGGAAGCCGGTGCTGCGGTTCACATAGAGCCTGGGCGTTTGCGCGCTCGCTTCGTCAATGCGGGAAACGTGGTGCATGCGGGCCCCTCCGGGTGTTCCTGCTCATTTTACGCTACTAGAGGGCGGCGGCACCGGGCTTGCAGAAAATCCGTCGTGCTGAGCAGAATCTTGAGTTTACCAGCGAACCCAAGCTCACGCGATCGCTGGCAGTTTCCACAGTCCGCTAAGACACGGGTCGGTGCGGAGCGTATCCATTCTCGGATCTACCTTCAAAATCGGAAGAGCCGTGGAGTTCTCCGCAAACGCGCGGGCCACCTCGCCCAGGGCCCCTTCCCGGTCGCCGAGCGCCTCCCGGAGCAAGGCCATGTAATAGGCGTCGACGTAGTCGGTGGCGCGCATTTCGTCCAATTCGCCCAGGATGCCGGTAGCCTCGAGCCGCTGGCCGCTCTTGGCGAGGCAGGCGGCTTCCAGAGCCCGCAGCCAGGGCAGGCCCGGACAGATCACACAGGCGTTGCGGTATTGCACCAGGGCCTCGTCCACCCTCCCCAGCGACTCCAACGCCTGAGCGTAAAAGGCCCGCCCCAGCTGAACATAAGGATGAAGTTCCAGTGCCCTTTTGCCGGCATCGACCGCCCGTTCGTACTCCCGGCGGAGACAGCGGATGCAGATTTCAGTGGCCGGCAGGACGGGCAACAGCGCGTCGGCGGAATAGGCTTGGTCCAGTACCGAAAGCGCCTCGTCCAATCGCCCCAGCGCGGCATAAACCATGGTCAGGCGCAGATAAATGGTCGCCAGCCCCGGCTGTTCCTGCTGCGCATGAAGCAACTCGGCTTCCGCCTCGGCTTCCCGCCGTTCAAACATATGCAAGCCGTAGCCGCGATCCGACCGCAGTTCGGGTGTCAGGCCGGCTAACGCCACGGCCTGCTGGTGCGCCTCCAGAAAGGCCGCGTACATCTCCCGCGGCGGACGCATGCCGCAGGTACCCAGGGTCAAGTAAGAGCGCGACAACCCTTCAAACGCGCGAAAATCCGTGGGATCGTCCCCGGCGGCCTGCTGGAAGCAACCGACCGCCCGTTCCAGCCCCTCGCGGGTCCGGTGGCTCATGAAATGCCCGCCCTTGCGGATCAAATCGTCGCCCTTCGGCACTTCCAGGAAGTAGCCGAGGCCGGGCCGGCAGTTGATCCAGGCCCCATACTCCCCCAGAGTTTTCTTGACTTCGCCCACGGTCACGGCCACTGTATGCCGGGATACGTACACGCCGTCCCAGGCCTCGCGAATCATCTGCTCGTAGTCCACCGGCCGGCCGCTGTTCTGGAGCAGCACCGTCAACGCGCGAAATGCCTGGAAGCGCAGTTCGACTTCTACGCCGTTCCGGAATATACGGGCAGTCGCACGATCGAGGCAAAACGGTCCAAACGCGAGTTGTTCCACAGGGACACTGGCCGCCACGGTCCCTTACCCCCAAAAATTTGACGCTCTTTTGACTCCTGGTTTGGGGAGTATATCATACAATCATCGCATCCGTGCGCCGGGAGCGTCCCGCCAGGGGTGTATCGGCGCGGTGTGGCTGAACAACGAGAACGGGGGAACCCTTTATGAATTCGCGTCTGCGGCTTGTGGTTGCTGTTCTGCTGTGCGCCTTATGCGCCTCGACGCTAGTGGCCCAGTCGGCCGGAACCGGCGCGCTTGCCGGCGTCGTGACCGATCCGACCGGCGCCGTCATCCCGAACGTGGTGGTGACGGCCACCCACAACGACACCGGCCAGAGCCGGACCGTAGCCACGGGCGCCGATGGGGCCTACCGGTTCAATCTTCTGCCGCCGGGCACCTATAAGGTGAGGCTTGCGGCCACCGGATTCAAGACCGCTGAAGTTCCCTCGGTTACAGTCAATGTCACCGAGACGCCGACGCTGAACTACTCGCTCGAAGTGGGCGCACAGGCCGAGTCGGTCGAGGTCGAGGCCGACGCTGCCATCATTCAGACTACGACCTCCACGCTCGGCACCGTTGTCGGTACGCGCGCGGTGGTGGGTTTGCCGCTTTCCAACCGCAATTACACGCAGATTATTAACCTCTCGGCCGGTGTGGCCGCGCCCGTCAACAATGCGTCGCTGTTTGGCAAAGCGACCCAGGACATGAGCACCAACGGCAACGATCCGGCCCAGAACAACTTCCAAATGGACGGCGTGGCCATCGACAATATCGCCAACAACGGCAGCTCGAATGACTCGGGCATCTACGCCGGCATCGGCATCCCCAACCCGGACGCCATCCAGGAGTTCAAAATCCAGACTTCGACCTACGATGCCAGCTACGGCCGCAATCCCGGCGCCAACGTCAACGTGGTCACCAAGTCCGGCACCAACCAGTTCCATGGCACCGCGTTCGAGTTTTTCCGCAATGCCGATCTCAACTCCAACGACTTCTTCTTCAACGCTTCGCCCGCTAATGCCGGTCAGAAACAGATCCTCAATCAAAACCAGTTCGGTGGAACCGTGGGTGGCCCCATCAAGAAGGACAAGCTCTTTTTCTTCGGAAGCTACCAGGGCACGCGCCAGAAGAACGGTGTCGCCCCGCAGGGACGAACCGGATACGCCTTCTTGCCCAACATCCCATTAGGCGATCGCAGCGGCGGCCCCGGCTCGGCCTTTGCCAACGCGGTGGCGGCGGCCAATTGCCACGGTTCCGGGTTCGGCCCGCCCGGGTTCGGCCCGCCCTTGGCCTGCGACGGCTCCAACATCGGTCCAGTGGGCCTCAAGATTTTGCAGCTGAAAAACCAGGACGGCAGCTATTACATCCCGAGTTCCCAGCAGTTCGGCCCTGGCCGCGGCCTGTTCAGCCAGCCCGCCATCTACCGGGAGAATCAGGAGCTCATTAATGGAGACTACCTGGTGGATGCCAAGAATACCGTAGCCATGCGGCTCTTCAAATCGGAAGATCCGCGCGTGCAGACCTTGAACGGTTACGTCCCGGGCACGCCCACCAACCAGCTCTACTCCAACACCGCTGCGGTGCTCAAGCTGACGTCCATTGTGAGCCAAACGTTCATCAACGAGTTGCGCGGATCGTACCAGCGCAACCTCTCCCAGGCGAGCGACGTGATGCCGCCGGGCGCGACCGACCAGAATCTGGGCATTACGCCTCTGATTCCCGCCTTGGCCGCTGGCGGCATCGCCACGGGGCCCAACGCCAGCGAACCGCCCAATACCGTTTTCATTTTAAACGGCTTCAACATATTCGGTGGTTTGAACCCGGTCTTCAGCCCGACCAATCAGCGGCAGGTGGCCGATCAGATCTCCTGGAACCGCGGCAAGCACACCATTCGCGCCGGCTTCGAAAAGGAATGGACCACGTGGCCGATCACGTTTGCCGGCTTGGAGCGCGGCTTCCTCTTTTTTGGCAGCTTCAATGACCTGCTGGTCGGCGGTCCCGGCAGCATCCTCCAGTGTCTGTTTTGTACCCGCAGCGGGCCGAATGGCATCATTCACGGCTACGGGCTTCCCAACATGAACGCGTTTTTCCAGGATGACTGGAAACTCAGCAGTAGATTGACTGTCAACCTCGGGACCCGTTGGGAATATGACGGCAACCTCAGCGATAAATACGGCAACCTAACTACCACCTGGATCAGCCAATTGCGGACGGTACCCAATTCGCAGGTCCCTTCCGGGCCAAGTCTGCCGGGCGCGTACAATGCCGCCAACTTTGCCGGTTGGGTGGTTCCGAATAACTATAGCGAACACTACCCGGCACCTCCACCCGGGGTGCTGATCAACGACCGGTCGATGCCGATTCGGCAGCATCCGCCGTTGAGCAACTTCGGCCCACGCGTGGGCTTCGCGTACGAGGTAAGCCCCAAACTCGTCGTCCGCGGCGGCGCGGGAATCTTCTATGACCGCGTCGGCGCCGACCGTTTCGTGCATTCCGTCGAGCAGGGCAATCCCTACGCCGTGACGGTGGATTACATCGCCGGCAACCCGTACACCTTGGCCGACCCGTTCCCGCCTTCTCCCGTCGTCGGTGAATTTGCCCAGCGCTGGATTAGACCCAATTGCGACACGCTACCCGGCGGCTGCGCCAAGAACAGCTCGTACCTCAACGTCCCCTTCGTCAACGAAGTGGAGCACACCCCGACTGTGCGCCAGTACAATCTCACCTTCCAGTACAACTTCGCTCCGTCCTGGGTGCTGGAAGCCGGCTACGTCGGTTCGAGCGGCATCAACCTCACCGACTACAACCACAACTACAACGTGGCCGGCATTGCCACTCCTTCGAATCCGATCAACGGGATCACCACCACCACCACGGCGAACGTGCTGGAGCGCGTTCCGTATCTGGGCTATCAGGCGATCGGTCTCCAGGGCTCGGCCTACGACTTGATCGAAACCTACAACAGTGTCCAGGTGACGGTGCGCAAGCAGCTGTCCCACGGCCTCCTGATGCAGGCCGCCTACACGTACAGTAAATCTTTGACAAATTCCTTCATTAACACCGCGAACAGTAACCTGTCCACGGACACGGCGCAGCAGTATGGACCGTCGGAATTCAGCCGCCCCAGTCGCTTGATCGTGAATTATTCGTACGATCTACCCTTCGGGACACGCAAGGGCGCGCTGGGGAAGGTCGCGAACGGTTGGAACATCTCTGGCGTGACCACGGTTCAGTCCGGCCTGCCGTTGACGGTAATCGATAGCCGGGGCGGTTCCGCGTACGGCACCAGTTCGACCACCACTCAAGGAGGCTACAGCCGCGCGCAGCTCTGCCCGGGTGTTACATACGATCAACTGGCGAGTCCGGGCAGTGTGAAAGACCGCTTGAGCGGCTGGTTCAACACCTCCGCCTTCTGTGCCCCGCCCGCCATCAACCCTGACGGCACACCGACGACGCTAGCCGCCTGTCCGGGGTGCGCCACGCTGTTCGGCAACTCGGGAGTGGGCATTATCGGGGGCCCCGACCAGTTCAATTGGGACATCACGCTAATGAAGAACACTCCCATCCACGAGCGACAGACTATCCAGTTCCGGGCGGAGTTCTTTAATCTCTTTAACCACGCGCAGTTCGATACGCCGGGCAGTTTCCCTGGGAGTCTCAATCAAGTCAACGTCCCGAATACGCAAGGCACCGCCAAGGCTCCTCGCGCGTTCGGGCCGATCACCAACGTCAGCGTCAACCCGCGCGTGATTCAGCTTGCATTGAAGTATTCATTTTGACGGTTCAGACCCGCGGTTTTTGACGGCGGGTCACTCCTTGAGCTTTTCGAAAATTGCCGCGAGTTCGGGCAGCCCGGCGCCCTTGAATGGCCGTAGTTTCTCGTAGACTTCCCACGCCGCCGCGGGAAATCCCTTCGGGATGCCGGCCGATTCGAATGTGTCCGCGATCTCCCTCATCTCACCGGCAAAGCGCCAGGCCTTAGGCGCCGCCTGCCGGAGCGACTCTGCTACGCGCTCGAAGCTCGGTCCGGAGCGCGTCCACTGGCGCTCGAGCGCCTTCTCGACGCCAAGCGACTGCGCCGCTCCCAGCACCGCCGCCTGCAGCGCCGCGATGCCTTTACTGTGCGCCGCAAAGCACATCTTCAACGCCGAGGCCTGGCCTGATTCTTCGCCAAGCACCTCGAACTCCAGAGGCCCGCCGCAAAAATACGCTGCCGCGGGGGACGCGTTTTCGCCGGCGACATAAATCCACGTCTGCCCGCGGGCGCGCGCCGGCATCCCGATGATAGCGCCGTCCAGGAACGAGCCGCCGCGGCTCGTGACGAGCCCGCGAATGCGGCCAGCGCGGTCGGGTGAAATCGCGTTCAGGTCAATGTACAAGCCGCGGAAGCCATGGCCGGTCACCTCGCGCGCCAGTCCTTCGGCGAACTCGGGAGGACACACGCTCACGATCACCGCGCAGATCTCGCACAACCACGCGACCGAACCTGCGTCCGTCAACCCGGCCGCCGACGCGCGCTGACAGGTCTCTCTGCTGCGCCCTTCCGAAGCCCAGCAGACTTCCTGCCCGCTGTTGCGGAGGGTTTCCGCCACGACCACACCCATCTGGCCCGGATGAAGAATGCCAACACGCTGTTTCGACACGCGGCCGTTCCTCCTTCTTCGATATAATCGCCTACCGGGGAGCTGAAAATGAATGATACGGCGCGACGGCGCGCGATGCGAACCGGCATCGTTGTATTTCTGTTCTCGACTCTGGCCGGTCCGATGGCCGCGGCGAGCCTCGATCCCAACAACCCCACTGGAACTGCCGGCCTGGTCCTGATCGACAAATTGGGCCACTACGTCCGCTTCTTCAATCCAGCGACCTACAAAGAAATCTCGAGCGTGGAGGTCGGTGTGACGCCGCATGACCTCGCCATTTCGCCGGACCACAAGACCGTCTACACGCCGGTCTACGGGGACGGCATCTACGGCCGGAACCCGCACCCTGCTCATACCATCGCCATCATCGACCTTCCCAGCCGTACCGTGAGCGGCATGATCGACGTCTCGCCCTACCAGGCGCCGCACGGAATTCAGATCGACGAGGCCGGCACGCTGTACGTCACGTGCGACTTGAGCCGCCGGCTCCTGGTCATCGATCCAAAAAAGCGCACCGTCGAAGCCGCCATCGCTACCGAAGGCACCGGGCATTGGGTCGCGGTCCTGCCCGACGCCAGCAAAGCCTACGTGACCAACAAAGATGACAAGCCGTTCGTGAGCGTCATCGATCTGAAGGCGCGCAAGCTCGTCGGGCGCGTGCCCGCTCCGAACGGCAGCGAAGGCATCGTCGCATCACCCGATGGAAAGCGCGTGCTGGTCGCCGACCACGCGCAACCGGTAATTCTGGTGATTGACACCGCTACCGACACCGTGATCGACAGGATTCGGATGAAGGGAAACACCAAAGGTATGTATAAAGTGCATTACACGCCGGACGGCTCGAAAGTGCTGGCGATGAATTCCACCGAAAGTCTTATCAACATTTTCAGCGCCACCAATCTGCACTCAGACCAGCACGTACTCACGGTCGGCAAGGCCCCCATGGGGTTCGCCTTCTCGCGCGATGGCAGGACCGCTCTCATCGCCAACCACGGCGACGGCACCGTCTCGGTGATCGATTTAGAGAAGTCCCAGGTGGTCTCCCGTTTCGTCGGCGGCACCGGCATCGAGACGCTGGCTTATTACTGATCTCGAGGCCGGCGAAAAGTTGCCCGGCTTGGATCGGAGTTCACGAGGCGTAATTCGCATTCGATTGGCATTTCGCTCGAGAGGAAGTTATGCTTGAGAGTATGCTAAGCATGTTCCCGCAGAGGCGTGGATCGTGTTGAACCTAAGTCCGTCGGTGGCGGCGCTGTCCGCCCTGCTCGCCGTGGCCCCTGTTATCCGGGCTCAACAGCGCGACGCTGTGAATCCTCCCCAACCCCCCGCTGCCGCCGCCTCCCCCGTCGAATCGCTGAAGATTTTTGTGCTGGAAGGCCAAGGCGCGATTCATAGCATCCGCGACCGGGGTGACTCGATGCCCGTCGTGGAGGTGCGAGATGACAATGGCCTGCCGGTGGAAGGCGCCGAGGTGAAGTTCGATCTGCCACCGTCCGGGCCGGGCGGATCTTTTCCCGGCCAGCAATTCACCGCGACCGCGAAGACCAACATCCAAGGCCAGGCGGCGGTGAGCTTCGTACCCAATCTCGAGGCCGGCCGCTTCAATATCCGGGTCACGGCCACCCTAGGAGACCGGATTGGGCATGTGGTGATTACGCAAACCAACTCAGCGCGCAGCAGCTCGGCGGAGCCCAGGTCCGGCCCATTCAGATTCGCTTGGTGGAAAGTCGCCGTGGTGGCCGGAGCCGGGGCCACGTTGGGCATCATCCTGGCGAAGCGCGGCGGCTAGAGCTCCGCCGCCCGACTGATTCCCGGCGCACCCACGTTTGTAGCTGGGTAGACTGCGCAACCGCGCACGGAGTGGAGCCTCGCAACCCTGATCTACACCTCTGGGTCGCGGCGGCTATGGCCAAATCGCCGTAAGATCGATATCCAATCAGAACAAACGGATATTGTTGCGCCGCTAGTGAAAATCGATTCGCGCGATCACCAGTTGCGGCATCTGGTTGTTCCAGCTCTCCGGGAGCGTATCGAACGGCAAGCGAAACGGCTTGGTGTCGCCGGGAGCAAGCCCGCCGGCCTTCCGACTCACAATCGGCACGCGCTGACGAAGTACCACCTGCCCATACGGATCGTAAAAGACACAGTTGATCTCGACCAACTGCAAAACACGGTTGCCGGTGTTGCCGATCCTGCCCGTGATCTCGACCACCTTCTGCTTGAAATAGTCCTCGTGCGCGGACATGTCCACGTTGGTCAGCTTCAGGTTCCGCACGTAGGCTTTGGCTTCGCCGGTCAGCGGCGCTGGCGGCGGAGCCGGCTGCTTCGAGGTCCGGTCGAGATACCAGAACCCGGCCGTGCCCGCCACCAGCACAAGCGCGACGACGACCACCGTCACCGGGATCCGGCGCTCGCGTGGAGGCACTACCGCTTGTTCATCTGCCGCCAACCGTCATTTCTCCGATCTTCAGCGTCGGCGCCGCCACCGCACCGCGAAACTCCAAATCACACCCGATCGTTTCCAGGCCCCGCAGAATATCCTTCAAATTGCCGGCGATCGTCACCTCCGATACCGCGAACGCCAGTTCGCCGTTCCGAATCCACAGCCCGGCGGCTCCGCGCGAATAATCGCCGGTCACGATGTTCACACCGAAGCCCAGCAGCTCGGTGACAAACAGCCCATTGCGCACCGACCGAATAATTTGCTCCTGCGTTTGGTCGCCCTGTTCCAAAAAAAAGTTCCCGTGGCCGATGCCGGCGTTACCTGTCAACCCGCGCGAAGCGTTGCCGGTGGTCTTCAACCCCAGCTTGCGCGCCGCGTAGCAGTTGAGCAGGTAGCTTTTCAGCACGCCCTTTTCGATGACCACCGTGCGGCGCGAAGGCACACCTTCGTCATCGAACGGCGAGGTGCCGAACAGGCCGGGGATCGTGGCATCGTCGACCACAGTGACGTTTTGGCTGGCTATCTTTTCACCGAGCTTCCCCGCTAGAAACGATTCGTGGCGGTAGATGGACATGCCGTGTACGGCTTCGAAGAGATTGTCGAGCAGGCTGCGGGCGGTGCGCGGCTCGAACACCACCGGCACTCTCTGCGTCTCCACCTTCACCGCGTGCAGACGGCGCAGCGCGCGCTCGGCGGCGATGCGGCCTACCTGTTCGGCCGGCTCGAGGCCGCCGTACCCGCGCGCCATCGTGTACCAGTAGTCGCGCTCCATGGAATCGCCTTCCCGGGCGACGGGCGACACGCCCAGCGAGCA
>JAGWQP010000035.1 GCA_028876805.1 Acidobacteriota bacterium
CGGCAGGCCGGGCACTCCGAGGGCGACATGTATTCGGTAAGCCACTCGCGGTAACTGTCTCCGGAGGATTGGTAGCCTTCTTCCAGAATTCCGAAAATTCCCGGCGTTGCTTCCGATCCGTTGATCAGCAGTTGCCGAGTTTTGTCGGGTAACTGGTCAAACGGCGTACTCAAATTGATGCGGTGCTTTCGGGCCAGTTCGTTCAGCCGGTGCTGCATCAGCCAGGAACTGCCGCCGGGCCCGAGACCGCCATCGAACAGCGGCTTAGACGGGTCTGCGATTACCTTAGCGACGTCGAATGACCACTTGCTGCCCAGCCCCGTGCACTCCTCGCACGCGCCGTAGGGGCTGTTAAAGGAAAACGAGCGCGGCTCCAGTTGCGGCACGCTCGCGCCGCATTCCGTGCAAGCCAGCTTCTGCGAGTACAGCCGCTCTTGGCCGTTGACGACCGTGATCACGACCAGCCCGTTAGCCAGACGGGTCGCGGTTTCGATCGAAGCCTCCAGCCGCTTCTCGATTCCCGGCTTCACCAGTAGACGGTCGACCACGACCTCGATGGTGTGGTTCTTGCGCTTATCCAGGCGAATTTCGCCCTCGAGCGAGCACAGGGTGCCGTCGATACGGGCGCGTACGAATCCCTGCTTGGCCAGCTTTTCGAGATCCTTCTTGTACTCCCCCTTCCGGCCACGCACCACCGGCGCCAGGACCATGATGCGGTCTTCCGGCTTGAGCGCCAGCACGTGTTCTAGAATCTGCTCGGTGGTCTGGCGGGAAATCTCGTTCCCGCACGCCGGGCAATGCGGCACGCCGATCGAGGAGTAGAGCAGCCGCAGATAATCGTAGATCTCCGTAATCGTGCCAACGGTCGAGCGCGGGCTGCGGCTGGTGGTCTTCTGCTCGATCGAAATGGCGGGGCTCAGGCCGTCGATCGAATCGACATCCGGCCGCTCCATCTGGTCCAGGAACTGGCGCGCATACGTTGACAGCGTCTCCACATAACGCCGCTGGCCTTCCGCGTAGATGGTGTCAAAGGCCAGCGAAGACTTACCCGAACCGCTGAGACCGGTGATCACCGTGAGCGTGTTGCGCGGGATTTCGATGTCGATATTTTTCAGGTTGTGCTGGCGCGCGCCATGCACCGTAATCCGGTCCAGCATAGTGGCGAACAGTGGGGGAAGGTGAAATTCCTATTGTAACCTTTCCTCCAGTTGCGCTAACCAGTGAAGAGGGTGCAGATCCTTACCGAGCCTCCTGATCGCGGCAAGCGGCTGGACCGGCTGGTCCACGAGCGGCTCCCCGAATTCAGCCGCTCGCGAATCCAGCAATGGATTCGCGAAGGCCGTGTCCAGGTGAACGGCGCCTCTGAGCCCGCCCGGTATGCGATTCGCGTAGGCGATTCGATCCAAGTCGAGCCGTCGGAGCCGCCCCCGCTGCGCGCCACCCCAGAAGCGATTCCCCTGCGCGTTTTGTACGAAGACGACGACCTGGTCGCTCTCGACAAGCCCGCCGGCATGGTGGTGCACGTCGGAGCCGGCGTCCGTTCCGGTACCGTAGTCAACGCGTTGCTCGATCGCTTCGGCTCGCTGTCGGCCACCGGCGGCCCACTGCGGCCGGGAATCGTCCACCGCCTCGACCGCTTCACCAGCGGCGTGCTGCTGGTCGCCAAAAATGACGCCGCGCATCACGCGCTGGCCGCCCAATTCTCGAGTCGTCAGATCGAAAAAGTCTACCTGACGCTGGTTCACGGCAACGTGAAAAACGAGAGCGGCCGCATTGAGCGGCCGATCGCGCGCGATCCGCGGCAGCGGGTCCGCATGACGGCGCGCCTCAATCGCGGCCGTGCCGCCACGAGCGAATACCGCGTGCTCGAGCGGTTTGACAGATTCACCTTGCTCGAAGTGCGTATCGCGACCGGCCGCACGCATCAGATCCGCGTCCACCTGTCGAGCATCGGGCATCCGGTAGCGGGTGATACGTTGTACGGCGCACCCGCGAAATCGGAAGCCCAGCCGTCTCTGGGCCGTTATTTCCTTCATGCGCAGAGGATCCGCTTCCGGCAGCCCTCGACCGGCCAGCAGATCGTCGTGGAAGCGCCCCTGCCAGCGGAGTTACAGTCGTGGATGGCCGGTCTACCACCCCCGCAATAACCCAACGGTTCAGGTGGCCGTTCAACTCCGGCGTAACTCCGAGCCGAAAAGGCATGGGCTATAATTGGCTCTATGAAGTTTGGGGTGATTTTGGGAGTGGTCGCTCTCGCCGGTTTCGCCGCGCCAGCGGTTGCTCAGAGCCTGGCACCTTCCGCCCCCGCCATCAACCCCGTGCCCCAGAACGACGATACCACGCGCATCTTAGTGGACGTAACGCGCGTGAACATGCTGTTCACCGTGACCGACAAGAAGGGCCGATTCGTCACCGACCTGACCAAAGACGATTTCGCGGTCATCGAGAGCAAAAAGCCCCAGTCGATTCAGGAGTTCACGGCTGAATCCGATCTTCCGCTTCGCATCGGCATCCTGGTGGATACCAGCAGCAGCATCCGTGACCGCTTCCGGTTCGAGCAAGAGGCCGCGGCGCAATTCCTGAACAGCGTCGTGCATGCCGGCATCGACAAAGCCATGGTGATCAGCTTCGACACCTCGGCCGAGCTGGTCGCGGATTTGATTGACGACACCACCCAGCTCGATGGCGCCATCCACAGCCTGCGGCCGGGCGGTGGGACCTCTCTTTACGACGCCATCTTCTTCGCCTGCCGCGACAAGCTCCAGCAGGACCAGCCGAAGCACAAGTTCCGGCGCGCAGTGGTGATCGTGAGCGACGGTGAGGACAATCAAAGCCGCTATACGCGCGACCAGGCGTTGGAGATGGCGCAGAAGGCCGACGCCGTCATCTATGCCATTTCCACCAACATTTCGCGCATCGACACCGACGGCGACAAGGTTTTGCGATACCTGACCCAGGAGACCGGCGGACGCGCCTTCTTCCCCTTCAAGGTGGAGGATCTGGACCAGTCGTTTGAGAACATCGCCAATGAACTACGCCACCAGTACAACATCTTCTACCGGCCGGAGCCGCTGAAAACCGATGGCCAGTATCACACCGTGGAGTTGCGCGTGAAAGGCCGCAAGGACCTGGTGGTGCGCGCCCGCAAAGGTTACTACGCTCCCAAAATGTAAACTCGCGCTGGCCGTGCGGGCAGCTGCACCCTGTGACCTGCCGGCGATCCTAGCCATTCAGACTTCGAGCCCGGAAGCCGCCCAGTGGGAAGTCAGCGAATATCTTGCGTATCATCTGCGGGTTGCGGTCTCGCCCTCCGGCCTAGCCGGCTTTGTTGTGGCGCGTACACTCGTACCGGGCGAATCCGAAATCCTGAACCTCGCTGTGGCCCCGGAGTTTCGACGCCAGGGTGTAGCTCGAGCCTTGATCGAAGGGTGGTTGCGCGATTTCCCGGGCACGGTTTTCCTGGAGGTTCGAGCCTCGAACAAAACTGCGCAAAAGGCCTACAAGTGCCTGGGATTTCAGGATCTTATCACCCGTCCCGAGTACTACGACTCGGGGTCTGAATCGGGTATTGTCATGAAGTTTCATTCATGTTAAGGTGCGAATAGACGGAATGCCGTCTCTTTCATCCACAACACGTCAAGAGATTACCCACCGAGCCTTGTTTCGGAACCACCGACTCGGCGTGGCAACCTCCGAGGAGGATTTGCCTAAAATGGAACGGAACGAACTGGAAGAGCTGAAGGCGCATCTGATGACGACCCACGAGGAGTATCGTCGGCTGGCATCCCAGCACTCCGAATTCGCGAGCAAGCTGGACGCCCTTTCGGCGCTCCCCCACCTGACTTATGAAGACCAGTTGGAGGAGACGCGCCTGAAGAAGTTGAAACTCCGGTTGAAAGATCAGATGGAAACGATCCTGAGCCAGTATCGGTCTCAGCGAGTGGCTTGAACCTCAGGTGCGCCCAGGTCTCGGGAGTCGTTTTTTTTGAGGGCCCGGTTGGCTCGGCTGACCGGGCTTTTGATTCTTAGAAGGACCAATGGACCCGGACCCGGTACGGATTCCGATCACCGACGTATTTGACCTCCATAGCGTGCCTCCGCGGGACGTTCGCGACGTCGTGGATGAGTACCTGCGGGAAGCGCACCGGTTGGGTCTGAAGGCCCTCCGGATCGTCCACGGCCGCGGAATCGGCGTGCAACGTGAAATCGTCCGCTCCCTGCTTGCCGGAACTGAGTTTGTCGCCGAATTCCACGATGCGCCGGCCGAAGCCGGCGGCTGGGGGGCCACGGTTGTAACCCTACGCTAACTAAAAGCTCGGCTGCGGCGATCGTTCGGGGCTGAGACGCCCATTCCCAGAAACGAACACCCGGAACTTTGCTGTCCATTTTCCCGTCTGAACCGTCATACTGTTACACGGATGGGAAATTGGCAGATCCCGTGCCATTCCCGGACGGGGACTCGAATGGATATACCACGCACAGGCGCCCGAAGAAGGAAGATCATCCGCTGGACCGCGTTCACTGCCGTAGTGGTGGCGGTGCTTCTGGCCGGATTCCTCACGATACCCCGCCTGAAGCCGGCCGCCCCCGGGGTGGACATGTCTACGCTCTGGCCGGACACGGTGAAGCGCGGCCCCATGCTTCGCGAAGTTCGCGGATTAGGGACGTTGGTTCCCGAGGAGAGTATGCTCATTCCGGCCACCACCGACGGGAGAGTCCAGCGCATCCTGATCCGGCCGGGCACCCCGGTCAAGGCCGATTCTGTGGTCATGATTTTAACAAGCCAGGAACTGGACACCGCCTTGCTCAGCGCCGAGTATACCTTGAAAGCAGCCGAGGCGGACTACGAGAATCTCAAGGTTACGCTCGAGAAAAGCAAGATTGACATGCAGGCCACGGCGGCACAGGTGGGCGCCGATTACAACACCGCCAAGCTCAAGGCGGATCGCGATGCGGCCCTCGCCAAGGAGGGCCTCTTTTCCGAAGTGGACGCCAAGATCTCGACGGTGACGGCGGAAGAATTGAAGGGGCGGTACGAACTGGAAAAACAGCGGCTGGCGATCAACGCCCAAGCCGAAGAAGCGCAACTGGCGGCGCAAAAAGTGAAAGTCGAGCAACAACGCGCCGATTACAACCTCAAAAAGAGCCAAGTCGACCAGCTCCGAGTGCGAGCCGGCGTGGAGGGGATGCTGCAGCAGCTGCCCACGCCGGTGGAAGAAGGCCAGAAAGTGACGGCTGGAACTCCTTTGGCAAAAGTCTCTCAGCCCTCCAAGCTGAAAGCTGAGCTAAAGATCGCCGAGACGCAGGTCAAGGACATCAGCATCGGCCAATCGGCTTCCATCGACACGCGCAACGGCCTGATTGAGGGGCACGTTTCACGGATCGACCCCTCGATTCTGAACGGGACGGTGACTGTGGACGTGAGCTTAAAAGGACCGCTGCCGTCGGCCGCGCGCCCCGATCTCAGCGTAGACGGCACGATTCAGCTCGAAAAGCTGGACGACGTGGTCTACGTGGGGCGGCCGGTTTTTGGGCAGCAGGATGCGGTGGTGCAGCTGTTCCGGGTCGAGCCCGACGGCAAGTACGCCAACAAGGTCAAGGTCGCGTTTGGCAAAAGTTCGGTGAACACGATCGAGGTCAAGGATGGTTTGCAGGTAGGCGACAAGGTCATCTTGTCGGATATGTCGGCGTACGACGGCTACGATCGAATCCGGTTGAACTAACCAGACACAATTTTCGTAGAGGTTTGGTGGAGAAGGGAATGGCAATGGAGAACGGCGGAGAGTCGCTCATCAAGTTGGACAACGTCAGCAAGGTTTTTGTCACCGACGAAGTGGAGACGCACGCGCTCGCAGGCATCCACTTCGACGTGAAGAAAGGGGAATATCTGGCTATCGCCGGACCCTCAGGCTGCGGAAAGTCGACGCTGCTCGCCATTCTGGGCCTGTTAGACACGCCGAGTGACGGCGCCTATTATTTGAATGGCAAGCCGGTCACCGGGCTGAAGATGTCGGAGCGCGCTCGCATCCGAAACCGCGAAATCGGCTTTATCTTTCAGGCCTTCAACCTGATCGGCGACCTGACGGTGTACGAAAACGTGGAGCTGCCGCTGACCTATCGCGGCATGCCGTCATCGGAGCGCAAGCGCCGCGTACAGGAGGCGCTCGAGCGCGTCGGCATGTCCCACCGAATGAAGCACTACCCCTCGCAGCTTTCCGGCGGCCAGCAGCAGCGCGTGGCGGTGGCGCGGGCGCTCGGCGGCGATCCGCTCATCCTGCTCGCCGATGAGCCGACTGGAAATCTGGATTCGGGCAATGGGGAAGCCGTCATGGGCCTGCTGCGCGAGCTTCACCAGACGGGCTCCACGGTCTGCATGGTGACCCACGATCCGCGCTATGCCGAGTTCGCCGACCGGACAATCCGCCTGTTCGACGGCCGGATCGTGGAGGAGAGCCGGGAGGCGACCGCCCGGAACTAAAGCGGGCGGTTCCGAGCCTGCCGAGCCCGCGGACGGTCCGGATCGGTCGTCCGCTTCACAAAGGAAGATCATGAAGGCGATCGAGCGAACGATTCTTCTAGCGCTGCTGGCTTTGGGCGTAGTCCCCGGCCTTGGCGCGGACAGCACCCCCGCGCCGCGGCAGGAGTTCCGTCAGAGCTATGCGCTGTCCCCGCACGGGCGCGTCGCCATCGAAAATCTGTACGGTGACGTTCGCATCGTGGGCTGGGATCGGGACGAAGTGTGCATCGAAGCCATCAAGAGCGCCGCCGATGCGAGCCGTCTCGAAGCGGCACGCATCGTGGTCGATGCGACCGCGGAGAGCGTCTCGGTCCGCACCCAATATGCGGGCGGCCAACCCGAAGAGCCGGCCAGCGTGGCCTACTCGATCAGTGTGCCGCGCTCGGCCAACCTCGACAACGTGAGACTGGTGAACGGCGCGCTTTCGATCATCGGTCTCGCGGGCTCGGTGAAAGCCGCTTCCATCAACGGAAATATCAAGGCCGAGAAGCTCGAAGGCGAGGCGGACCTGGCCACGGTCAACGGCCAGGTAGAGGCGGATTTCGAGCGGATCCGCGCTTCCCAGCCAATTTCGCTCCGCTCGGTGAACGGGCCCATCGTGCTGACGATTCCTTCCGGCTCCGGCGCTCAACTCGTTGCGCAAAACCGTAGTGGCGGGATTGAAACCGATCTCGGCCGGGCGGCGCCGCAGCAGGAGGGGCATCGTTATGAGGCCGTGCTGGGTGGAGGAGGCGCGCCGATCCTACTGCGTAACGTCAACGGCGGTATTTCGATACACGCTACCTGGAGCCGCCGCCGGGAACGCCCTGATCTGTAGTCCCTCGAAATGATAACCCTGCGAAACCTGGAAAAATTCTATGAAGGCGGCTACGGCCGCACCTATGTGTTACGGCGCATCACCGCCGAGATCCGCGAAGGCGAATTCGTTACCATCATGGGCCCTTCGGGCGCCGGCAAATCGACGCTACTGAGCATTCTCGGCATGCTCGACGGCGCGTGGACCGGCGAATTCGAATTCCTCGGCCACCTGGTGCACCAGATGAAGCCCAAGGTGCGCGTGGAGCTGAACAAGAAGTACATCGGCTTCGTGTTCCAGAGCTATCACCTGATCGACAATCTGACCGTCTACGAAAACCTGGACATTCCGCTCTCCTACCGCAACGTGAAATCATCCGAGCGCACCGCGATTGTCTGCGATGCACTCGACCGGTTTCACATTGTGGGCAAGCGCGATCTCTATCCCAGCCAGCTATCGGGCGGCCAGCAGCAGCTGGTGGCCGTGGCACGCGCGGTGATTGCGAGTCCCAAGTTGCTTCTGGCCGATGAGCCGACCGGCAATCTGCACTCCAGCCAGGGCAAGGAAATCATGGAGCTGTTCAAGAAGCTCAACGCGGAAGGGACCACCATCGTGCAGGTGACGCACTCGGAAGCCAACGCGGCGTATTCGGACCGCGTCATCCAACTGGCCGACGGTTGGATCGTGGGAGCGGAATCGCAACGGGCTTGAACCACTAGCCACGTCGGCGGCTCGCCCTCACCGAGACACGATCCGAGCCGTCCGACCGGATCGCCTCTCACCTGGTGTGAAACTACGATTCAAGCACCGCTCGGGGGCGGCGTTCATCATTGTGAACCCGGTGACGTTTGAAACGCCCCTTTCGCGTGCGCTAGTGTTCGGGGTAAGCCGAAATCGTCCCCTGCCGTCGGCTTATTGGGTGACGCCCAGCGGTTGATCGATGATGCGTGTGTCGGCCGGCGCAGCCGGAATTCCCATCCTCGAATTCCGTACCTTCTCGCAACCGCTTCTGCCTCCTGGCGGCTTCCGGCCAGATCTGATCCGGGGTTAGGTAAAATCATCTAGAATTTCGAGGAGAACCATATGACGCGCAAGGTCGCCATCTTTCTAGCGTTTCTGGACCTAATCATAGGAACCGCATCGGCACAGACGGTGAAGGATGTCCGTTCGGTTTTGGAGGCTTCTCTCAAGGCCATGGGGGGCACCAATCTCAAGACGATCCAATATTCCGCCAGCGGCTGGTCCTCGCGAATCGGCCAGACGTACGGGCTCGCGGAAGACTGGCCGCACTACGAAGTTACCGACTACAGGCGTGCGATCGACTACGACGCCAAGTGGTCGCGGGAGGACTACACGCGTCGGCAGGGCAGGTATCCGCTTCTTGGCAGGCCACCGATCGCCGAGGAACACGTCACGTCCATTCTGAGTGGCGGCTACGCGTGGGACATGCGGGGAGATCAACCGGTCCCCCTCACGAGCCTGTATCTCGATGGCGTTTCGTACGTCGAGCTGCGGCAGCTTGAGCTCGCAGTTACCCCCCACGGATTCCTCAAAGCGGCGTTGGCGGCCGAGGACCCTACGGCCATTCGGCTGCCGATTGTGGGTGCGTCCGACGCAGGTCTCTCTCAGAATGGGCGCTACGTGACGATTGTATCCTTCACGATCGGCAAGTATCGGATTAACGGAACAATCAATGACAAGAATCTGGTTGAGCTGACGGACACCTGGTTTCCCAACCCCGTTTACGGCGACATGGATTACGAAATGCGCTACACAAAGTATAAAAACTTTGACGGCGTTCAGTTCCCCACCTTGCTGCACGTGCACCAGGGCGATCCGCGGTTGAACCCTGCGCACAACTACTACGAGTACAACGTGACGGACGTGAAGGCCAACCTGGCCGTGACCAAGATGCCCGTCCCTGGCGTGGTGCGCACGGCGACGGCGGCGCCGGTCAAAGTCGAGAGCCAAAAACTAGCCGACGGCATCTGGCTGCTTGCCGGAGGCACTCACAATAGCGTGATCGTTGAATTCAAGGACTTCGTCGCGGTCGTGGAGGCGCCCCAGAACGAAGCCCGGTCGCTTGCGGCGATCGAGGAAACAAATCGGCTGCTCCCCGGTAAGCCGATCCGGTATGCCGTCAATACCCACCATCACTTCGACCATGCCGGCGGCCTTCGGACCTACCTTTCCCAGGGCACGACCGTAATTACGCATGAATCCAACAAGCAGTATTACCTCGACATCATGTTTTATCCGGCGCCCCGCGAGTTGCAGCCGGACCGAATGGCCCGCTACAACCCGATGTACATGATCAGCCGGCGCCCCGCCCCGATTGAGACGGTTGCCAGCTTTGCCGGCGGCCCGGGCGGCGGAGCCGGCAAGTACGTTGTCACAGA
>JAGWQP010000402.1 GCA_028876805.1 Acidobacteriota bacterium
AACACAACGGCGCGTGTCGTCTCTCCAGGGAAGGTATGTTTCATGGCAGCATCGAGCCTGGACTCACGATGTTTGAGATCTACCACGGCTCCTGGTACTTCGGCCGGCCGAGTATTGGGGAATTGCGACAGGAACTAAGGCAGTCCTCAAGAAAGGGGCGCCCGGATTGGGACATCGCCACCCCAAGATGATCGCCGCTTGGGAGTGGGGCGAGAAAGATCGTTTTGGCAAGAGCTACGCGAAGGTATTTAGAGAGCAGGAGTAAACAAGTCCGCCATGGCCGAACATACTCTTCATTCCATCGCCTTTCCGGTCCTGGATGCGGACCAGATCGCCCAGTTGGCGAACTGCGCGGCCGTAGCCCCGAAACAATATCGCAATGGTGAAACCCTCATTCACGTCGGTGATCGTTTGTTCAAGTTTTTCCTTGTCAAGTCGGGCGAGATTGAAATCCTCGACTACTCTGGCGACGCGCCAAAGACGCTCACCGTCCACCGGACAGGCCAGTTCACCGGGGACATCTCACATTTGACAGGGACACCTGCCGTTATCACGGCGATTGCCCGAGGCGACTGCAAGGTATACGAGGTGTCGGGAGAGGCTCTGCGGCATGTGTTGAATCAGTGTCCCGGCCTGAGCGATATTATGCTTCAGGCCTTTATCGCGCGCCGGCAGTTAATGCGCGAATCGCCTAATTTCATCGGCCTGCGCGTGATCGGGTCGCGCTATTCTCCGGATACGTTTCGCGTGCGCGATTTTCTCGCCAGGAATCGCGTGCTTTTCACGTGGGTGGATTTGGAGACGGATCCACAGGTGGATCGCCTACTGAAAGAGTTCGGTGTGACCGAGGCCGACACGCCGGTCGTGGCCTGCGCGCATATGGTGCTTTTGCGCAATCCGTCGAACCAGAGCTTAGCGAATGAAATCGGCATCCATCAGCGCCTAGAGCAGACCGTTTTTGATCTGCTCGTGGTGGGGGCGGGCCCGGCCGGTTTGGCGGCCGCGGTTTACGGCGCGTCTGAAGGGCTGAACACAGCCGTTTTGGATTCTACGGCTCCCGGCGGCCAAGCAGGCAGCAGCATGCGGATTGAAAATTACTTAGGCTTTCCCACCGGGTTGACGGGTGCCGAACTGACAGATCGGGCGACCCTCCAGGCAAACAAATTTGGCGCGCACCTCTCCATCCCCACGGCGGCCACTCGCTTATCGTTCGAGAACGGCTACGCGATTCTAGACGCCAGTGGCGACGAGCCCGTGACTGCAAAGTGCGTCCTGATTGCAACGGGCGCTCAGTATCGGCGGCTGGATGTCGAAGGTGTTGAGCGATTCGAAGGTACAGGACTCTATTACGCGGCAAGCACCGCCGAAGCGCTGCTCTGCCATGGGCGTCCCGTGATTGTTGTGGGCGGCGGGAACTCGGCGGGGCAGGCCGCCGTCTTTCTGGCGGGTCACGCGAGCCGCGTCCTGCTACTCATTCGCGGCGAGGACCTGAACAAGAATATGTCTAGGTACTTAGTCCGCCGGATCGAGCAGACCGCGAACATTGAGCTACTATGCACCACCGTGATCCGGCAGATGGTGGGGAAGGGCCATCTAACGGCGGTCGAGATCGCAAATAACAAGACTGGGGGGCAGAGAACTATAGAGACTCCGGCGGTATTTAGTTTCATTGGGGCGACACCCCGAACCGATTGGCTGTCTTCGGACATTGAGCGTGACGCAAAAGGATTCGTCCGGACGGGACCGGCCCTCGCACAATCGCGATCTTGGGGCCTCGCGCGGCCGCCGTTCCTGTTGGAAACCAGCCGTCCGGGTGTCTTCGCCGCGGGAGATGTGCGCTCCGGATCCGTGAAGCGAGTCGCTTCGGCGGTAGGTGAAGGAGCTATGGCGGTCCAGTTCGTACATGAGTACCTTAAAGAGATGTAGTCACGGTCCGGTCAAAACATACGACTACCGGATCCTGACCGCACCTCCAGTTCTTTCGAAAAAACGTCATCTCGCACACCAGCACAAGATCGCTCATTTCTCAGTCCTTTGTTGCTTCCGAAAGCGCCCGTTATTGGGCCTTATCGGTAGTTATGTCATGTGGACATTACCTCCAAAAGGGCGGGGACATCAAGCTGCAATCGCGGCTCAAATAGAACGCAGTGAGTGGCGCCCTGAGATCGGTTGGGTACGAGATCGGCGCGCCCGGCCCGACGCGATCGGCCGAGGCGTTTCGGCACGAACTCCGTGAAAACCAATCACAGTGTATTCCGTCGTGCCCCAGGACGCGCTCGCTGCACGATTCCTAACCTCTTGACGTCCATATAACAGAAGTTGCGGGCGACGTGGAAGGAAAAGTGTCGTCGCGGCATAGGAAAAACAGCCGGGCACTTTGCAGCGGGGGCGGCGTCCAATGGATAGCCGCGTGTCGCAGCTCGGAGAGGAGGACGATCATGAGATCCAACAGGGTCCGTGTGCTCGTAACCGGTGCAGCCGCAATAGCAATTGGCATCTGCGCTGAAACAAGTGTTTCCGTTAAGAGTTCGTCAACCCACGATCCGGTGTCGAGTGCAGTGGAAAGAGGGCTGAAGTGGCTGGTCTCCGTGCAGGGTAAGGATGGCGGCTGGGGCCAGGATGGCGGCGAGACCTCGTACGTCCGCCAGGGAGAGCGGCTTGAGTCAAACGGCAACGACGTCGCCAACACGGCGGTGGCGGCCGAAGCACTTCTGCACACCGGCAGCACTCCCACTAGCGGCCCATATCACGAATCCTTGCAGCGTGCCGTGCGCTTTATTCTGGAACACGTTGAGCGGAGCCCTGTCGAGGGACTCGCGGTCACCGACCTCACCGGCACCCAGATCGAACGCAAGCTGGGGCCTTACATTGATACGTTCCTCACCTCCAAGCTGCTGGCCGACCTCGACGGCAACATGGGTGACGCGCTGGCCAACGCACGTGTCCGCCGGAGTCTGGAAAAATGCGTTGCCAAAGTGGAGAAAGGCCAGCTTAAGGACGGAAGCTGGAACATCGCAGGGGGCTGGGCGCCTATTCTCGGAACCTCCATGGCATCCCAGAGCCTGTACATGGCGCAGGTGAAGGACGTTCCGGTCAATGGGCGGGCCATGGACCGGATCGATTTCTATACGAAATTAACAGCAGCGCCACCGCCGCCAGCGACCGTAGCGGGGGGCGCGTCTGCAGGAATCAGCAGCGGTTCGGGAGGTGGAGTAGGAACTGGTGTAGTGAGCCTTGGCGCGACAACCATGGCCATAACCATGAGCGGCGAAGTATCCGCCGCTTCGGCCGGCGTCTCGCTATACAAGCGGGCGCAGGAACTCGAGCAGCTCAGTCGCACACCGGAAGACCGCAAGAAAAACGAAAAGCAGATCAGCGCGATTAAAGCCCAGCTCTCCGATCCGCGGTTCGTCACCGGGTTCGGGTCGATCGGCGGGGAGGAGTTTTTCTCCTATCTGAACATCAGCGATAGCCTGCACCGTGCCGGCGGACCGGAATGGGAACGCTGGAACGGCGACATGAAGGCCAAGATCCTGAAGATGCAGAACGAGGACGGCACCTGGGCTGGGCACCACTGCATCACGGGCCGCGTAGCCGTCACCAGCGCCGCCATTCTAATGTTGGTCGCCGACCGTGAAAAGACCTTTCTGACCACTAGCGTCCAAAAACGGTGACGTCGCGATACTGCATCTCATTGCTGTTGCTCGCGCAGACTGGCTGCGTGCGGACCGAGCAGCCGTCTTTGGCGCGAGCCACAGAATATCTGTGGGGCCAGCAGGCCGATGACGGCGGGTGGCACAGCCACACCTATGGGCTGTTGCGCTCCGGCCAGTCTCTCACCCCATTCGTGCTGGAGGCGCTCCTCGAAATTCCGAAGGAGGTCTATGCTGTGCCGCAGGCAAAGGTGGATCGCGCCTTGGCGTTCATTCGGAATAATACGCAACCCGACGGTGTGTTAGGCATGGCCGATCCCGGCATTCCGGACTACCCGAATTATTCCACGGCGCTAGCAGTGAGCGCGCTTTGTCGGGTACGGCGCCCGGGGTGGGAGACGCAGGTTCACCCCATGATCGGGTACCTGCGCGCGCAGCAGTTTACAGAACAAAACGGCTGGCACCCCTCAGAC
>JAGWQP010000403.1 GCA_028876805.1 Acidobacteriota bacterium
CCGATGACCAGAACCCGCGCCGGCGTGAGCGTGCCGGCGGCGGTCATCATCATTGGAAACATTCGGTTCAAGGCGTTAGCCGCGATCAAAACAGCCTTGTATCCTGCGATCGTGGCCATCGATGACAGGGCGTCCATGCTCTGTGCGCGGGTGATGCGTGGCATCAATTCCATGGCCAGAAAGCTGGCGCCGGTCGCCGCCAGCGATTTCGCCGCGGCGCCGGCGGTGAGAGGTTCGCCGAACCCGATCACCACCTGCCCCTTCTTCAACAGCGGCAGATCCGCTGCGCCAGCCTCCGGGTTGGCGCCCAGACCGCGGACTTGCAACAGGACGTTGGCCGAAGCGAAAACATCCCCTCGCGATTTCACCAGGCGCACGCCTTTTTCGGCGTACTCGGAGTCGGAGAAACCGGAGGCCGCGCCGGCTCCCGCCTCCATCAGAATCTGAGCGCCGGTCTTGTTCAAGATCGAGAGAGCACTCGGCGCCACGGCCACGCGGTGTTCCCCAGGCGCCGACTCGCGAACCACACCGGCTATCACAGGCATGCTTTTCTCCAGGTATGCGCAGGGCCAGACCGCAGGCTCTACAGCAAAAAGACTTTCGATTTTTATAATTGCATACTCCGAGGGCGACCCGTCAACCGGCCGCGGCGGCACGGTCGCCCCGCGCAAAGTGCCGGCCGCCTGGCGCAGTCGCCCATCGAACCAAGCTCGGGGAACTTCGGGTGTTGGAACGGGTGATGGTCGTCCTCGCGGGAACTCGGGCCGCCCCTGCCGGAGCCAGGTCTACCAGCCGGCGTTCAACAAAACCAAGTGACTGGCCGCAGTCCAGGCTCGTGGGCGGAAACGGGTGACAGCAGATGGGCGGTAGCTGGGAGAAGCGAGCCAAGAATATGCATCAGAATTTCGCCAAGGCCATGAATGCGGCGACGTTCGGGATTCGTAACGGGTGAACCGTCGTGGCAGCTACGCCCGATGAACGGGAATTCGTGCCGGTGCTTGGAAAACTATTGGGTACTCAGGCGCAATCACCACGTGAGGACGCCCTCGCTCGCTAGCTCTGACATAGGTTGTTCGACACTGGAGAAAGGGCGAACAATGACGGTTGCGGATCTGAATCACCACGGATCACCGAGCGGTTTGAGCGAATCTCTGGAAGCCGCACAACTGCCACCGGGCGGCGCGTTACGACCCTCTGCTTCGCTGGCCGAATGACGGGGATCAGGCGGTCCTAGACAGATGACTAAGCAGCACTCACCACTACGGGCCACCCGCGTGGGGCGGAACGATACGCCATCACTTCCGAGGCGATCTCGAGCCCACCCACCCGATGATCTCCACGTCTCAAAAGAGACAAAGACGACCTTGAAGGGGCTTACGTTCGTCTTAGTTTGAGGACCGGAACCGATGGCTTGAACACTTATCGCCGGCCGGAGTAAGGAAAGGGCGGTCCAACGTGCGAGGCGGAGCGGGATGCCCAGGCAGGTGCGCTCGCCCAAAACCAGCTCGCCGCCATAACCGCCGCCAGGGCCAGTGCGTGCACCTCCGACGCCGGATTGCCGGTCTTCCACAGGGCCACCATCGCCGGGCGCAGCGCAGCGATCCACAACACCAGCGCATATGCCAGGTAGTTCGAGCGGGCAAATACCACGCAGAACAACAGTGCACCCCCGGCCCAGAGCAACTCGATGCCGTAGGCAAGTACGAATTCACCCATCGTGCGGACCGCCGAAGGCACGGGCACGGTGAGCCAGGCGAGTGCGACGACAACAAGCATCCAGCGCCTTGACACGCGCTTCACCAACAAGGCTGTCAAAGCCAGCGCGGCCGCGGAGAGTAGCGCCGTGCGCACCGCTTCGGCCACAGCAGCCACTGCAGGTGCCGAGCTGGCCACCACGCTGGGAATCGCAATCGAATAGAGCGCGACTCGATGAAAGCGGCCCATCAGCCAGCCTTCGGTCTGGCTGAGCAGCAACGCGAACCCAACTGCGGCCAGCAGCGCCACGCTCGCATCGAGTCCGAGCGTGCGCCGGTTGGCGATCAGCAAGGCGGCGCGGCTCTCGGGATAATGTGACGTGACGAACGCCACAGCGGCCGCAAGTACCAGAAAGGCCGCCAGCACCGACGTCCCGATTGTCGTGTAGCCTATCGCCTGGAAGGTACCCAAAGGGATCGCCGTGTTATAGTCCTTGAGCAGTTGGGACAGCGACAGCAATGGTCCGATGGCCGTCAGTAGCGCGGCCGGCACGGCCCAGCGAATCACGCTTCTCCACGGCACCGTTCCCTCGCGAATCTTCCGAATCAACAACAGGATTCCATACACCGCTACCGCGGCAAGCATCCCTAGACGCAAGGCGACAAGCGCGATCGAGAGCGCGTTTTGCCCGGACCGTTGCCGCGCGAAGGCCTCCGGAATCTTCCAGTACGAACGCCACGCTGCGACACGGTCGCCATTTACCTGGATCTCCACCCGAAACCGCGCGTCGTCGACGTTCCGGTGGTCACCGGGACGCGCTTCCCAGATTAGCGTGTAGTCGCGCCGAGCCCTCTTTTTTTCCGACGAGGTTTCCTTGAGTTCCATCCCGTCCACGTCTATACCGCGGGATCGGAGGAATTGCGCCGCGATTTGGCGCGCAGCATCGTCAGCAAGCTCTGCGCCGGGCCGGTCTTCGGGAAGCGTATGGGCGAATCCTAGAACTGAGCCGCTTTCAGGATGCACCGAAACCAGGATTTCTTCCTGGTCGAGCGATCGAAAATAGCGGGCGGCCCAAGAGCGGATGGGACGATTCTGTTCGAATAAAGCCGAGGCCGCAGGCGTCGGGACCCGTTCCAGGAAATACTTGCCTGCCAGGCTATCGTCGCCGCCCCAATGCACGGCGGGATACGTCACTTCGCGAAACGAGCTTGGATCCAGGCCCTGCGCGCGCAAGAACTGGTCCGCATCCGCGCGTGCCTCGGCCATTCCAATCCGGTAGTTCGGCGACGATCCGAAGCGGCTCACCGCGACAAGCATGGCCAGCAGGCCGGCGATCGAAACGGCTACCCCCAAAACCCGGACGCGGACCCCGAGCCCGTGATAGGAGATCGGGCCTGGCTCCGCCTCGCGCTCGACTTCGAGCGGCTGCTCCACGGCGGTTGTCTCCTGAGCATTGGTCAGGCCCATGGCCGGCTCGAAACTCCCTCGCCGCCAGTACGCGATGAGCGCGAGGGCCACGGGCAGCACCATGATGCCCGCGCTCGCCGCTCCCGAGAATCTCAAGTACGGGCTCGGCGAACGCAGCAGCAGCA
>JAGWQP010000404.1 GCA_028876805.1 Acidobacteriota bacterium
GCGGCGGCGGCGACCCGGCGCTCGAAGACGATGACCCGGCGCTGGCCGGCGCGAGTCCGCGGGCCGGCGGGGGTGGAGGCGCTGGTCGTGGCGGCCAGGGTGGGGGTGGAATTGCGCGCGGCGGCGCGGGATCGGCGGCGGCGCGTCGGACGCCGGAGAGTTCCTTGACGGCGGCGCTTGCCCAGGCACCTTCGGTGGGATATCTGTGGTCTTCGGAAGTCGCCGGATATGCTTTGCGCTATGCCGTCCGGTTGCCACAGCAGGACGGCGAGCGAGTCATCCTGATCACCGATCGGCGTTTGGGCGCATGGAACGAATTGTGGAAACCGGTTGGACCGACCGCAAACAATGCCGCGGCGACAAGCTACGAGTTTTCCGTCGTTGAGTTGCGCCTGAACCCGAAGGGAGAGGGCGAGGGCAAGATTTCGCTGAACGGCACCGTAGCGCTCGATAGCGTCCAACGAACGATCGCGCTCGAAAACTATAGCGCCCTGCCGGTAATCCTCAAGAATGTGAGGCGCCAGGGTCCGAGCCAATGAACGGAAGGGGGCATGGGTCTGTATGAGAGGCTTACTCGGCTGCGGGATCGCCCTGTTTCTGACCGCCGCCTGTCTCCCGGCTGCGCCCGCCACCAGTGAGGTGGCCGACGCGGCCATGAGGGGAGACAAGGCTGCGGTGCGTAGTTTGCTCGAGCGGAGGGCAGACGTCAATCGACCGCAGACCGACGGCACGACCGCGCTCGATTGGGCGGTGCGCAGGGATGACCTCGAAACGGCGGAACTGTTGATCCGTTCGGGCGCCGATGTGTCGGCCGCGAACCGCGACGGCGCCACGCCCCTGCTTCTCGCAACCATTAACGGGAATGCGGCGATGATTGAAACTCTCATCCAAGCGGGAGCAGACCCCAACGCTCCGCTGACGAAATATGGAGACACGGCGCTCATGATGGCGTCGCGAACCGGCAACACCGACGCCATTCGGGTGCTGCTCGACCACGGAGCGCGCCTTAACACGAAGGAGACCTGGGGAGATACGACGGCGCTTATGTGGGCCGTTTCCGAACACCACGCGGCTGCAGTCAAACTGCTCATTGACCGCGGCGCGGACGTCAACGCTAGGTCGAAATTTGTGCCGTCCACCACCGGCCGCGGCTTTGAAGGAACCACGCCGGTGGCTGCCAAGCCGGGTCAGGCCGCCGAGGAGTATGCCAGCGGTTTGTTAACGCCCTTGATGTTTGCGGCGCGGGAAGGGGATCTGGAGTCGGCGCGCCTTTTGGTTACCGCCGGCGCTAATGTCAACGCAACCGATGGCGATGGCAAGGACGCCTTAGGGCTGGCGCTGTTCAATGGCAGCTACGAAGTGGCATCCTTGTTGATCGATCACCAGGCAAATGTGAACCAGGCCGACGCCCAAGGGTTTACGCCTCTGTTCTGGGCCGTAGATCGCCGCAATATGGAAACCGCTCCGAACTTCCCCTGGATGGTGACCACCGATCCTCTTCCTCTGATCGAGAAACTTCTCAATGCCGGAGCGAACCCGAACGCCGTGGTGAATAACACCCCGAGGGCGCGCATGCGCGAAGGGTCGCCGCGGATCGTGTTCGCCACCGCGATTATGCGGGCAGCGTTTTCGGGCGACCTGGAAACCGTGAAGCTCCTGCTGTCTCGCGGCGCCGATCCGCACATCCCGTCGCGGGACCGGGAGACGACCCTCATGGCAGCCTGCGGAACCGGGTTCATCAACGGCTACAGCAAGGGAAGGTCCGCCGCCGAACGGCTGGCCGTGGTCAAACTGCTGGTCGAGCTCGGGGAAGACGTCAATGCCGCCGACAACTACGGAATTACGCCCCTCATGGTTGCAGCCAACCTGGGGGAGGTGCCGATCATCCAGTACCTGATTGATCAGGGCGCGGATCTTGGCGCTTACGACCTGGGCAAGAAGAATGATGGCGCGTTTGGCGCGAGCGTCGAGCCGCTGATGCCGATCGATTACGCCATCGGGGTGGGAACATTCGTGCCCAACAACGCGGTCATCCTGCACGAAGACGCCGTGAAACTCATGAGCCGCCTGATGCGGGAGAAGGGCATCCGCCACACGACCTCCGAGTGCACCTTGAGAGGCTTCACCTGTTCGAGCGCCAACGTGGATCCGAAGACCGCGACACCGGCGGAAATCGCAAAGATCCGGAAGATCCAAACCGGAAATCAGGTGGACGGCATCACCGGAGGTCTGGCGGTGAAGGATCAGGACAAGACCCCGAAATAGCACGTCACCCCGCGTGGCGTTTGATCATCGTGACCCTGTGTCCGACACCGCACTCCTGGTCGGGAAACAGGTGTTGGTACTGTTGTAGGTACTGTTGTAGGTACTGTCCGCCGGATCGAGGCGCGCGGCCCGCGACAGGCATCCTTACGCCCGCCCGCGGAGGCGAAGAATTTCGTCGCAACCGATTTGGCGTCCGCAATCGATGGCGCAGCCGCGAATCGCGCGTTCTCGTTGACGGTCGCGGTGCCGTGCACTCCGGAGCGTGAACCCGCCGAATCCCGGCAGCCGAGCCTTTTTGTTTCGCTCGTTCGACTGAAAATCGCTTGACCCCGGCAGTCCAAGCGATCCGCCTTTGTTCCGGCGGGTGAGCCGTCACGGTTGAACCAGGTCGCCCCGCCATTTCCGGCTTTTTCACTCCGTCTCCACGCGTCACTATGGTTCTGCCCATCTTCGCCGCGGGTGACCGCGCTGATACTTTATAAGTGAACGGATACAAAGCGCCTCTAGGCCTCCGCTAGGGAGCGAGGATGATGGGGACATGAACTGATTTTAATTTCAGCTTAAGAGGCCATTCATCTGCGGTCCGCTATCATAGCCGGAGACGATAGAGCTCGTCTTTTACCCAAAGGAGAAATGAAATGAAGAAGCTGATGACGCTGATGCTTGGCTTGTCGCTGGCACTCGGCAGCGTGGCGGTCGCATTCGGCCAGGACACTCCGAAGAAGGACGAAGGGACGACGAAGAAGAAGAAGGGCAAGAAGAAGAAGGGCGAAGAGCCGAAGAAGGACTTCCGCTAGAGCGCGCTTCCGAACCGAAACGTTACCTTGGGAAGCCGCGTAGCGCGTGCAACCTCCTACGCGGCACTCCTTTCTCGTGGTTGCCCTCGCTCACTTCCTCCCCGCCATTGCACCGGGCGAGCCCCTCCCCTACAATCTCTACTGGGACCCAGGAGATTCCCGCGCCCAGCCTCATGAACCTTTCTGTTAAGGGCGAGTACGCACTCCAGGCGATCTTCGACTTGGCTGGCCAGCGACCGGGTGAGCCGATTAAGATTGCCGAGATCGCCCGCCGTCAAAAGATTCCTCAAAAGTTTCTTGAAACGATCCTGGCCAGTCTCAAGCAGGGTGGCTTTGTCGAATCGCGCCGGGGCGCCGAGGGGGGGTATCTGTTGGCGCGCTCCGCCGATGCGCTAACGGTGGGCGAAGTGGTGCGTTTCGTGGAAGGTTCGCAAGCCGGGAACGACCGCCGCCTCCGGAAGGCCAATCTGCCGTTCATCGAATTGTGGCAACAAGTGGACCGCGCCATCTCCGGCGTCTTGGATAAGACGACCTTCGGTGACATCCTCCGCAGCTGGACCGAAAAGCAAAATAAGTATGTATTGAATTGGGAGATTTGAATTGAAAGTCTACGCCGACAACTCGCTCACGATCGGTCGCACTCCCCTGGTTCGGCTGAATCGAGTGATTGACGGGGCCAAGGCCACGATTCTGGGGAAAATTGAGGGCCGCAACCCCGCCTATTCGGTGAAGTGCAGGATCGGCGCCTCCATGGTTTGGGACGCCGAGAAGCGAGGCGTTCTTAAGCCCGGCAAAGAGTTGATCGAGCCGACGAGCGGAAATACGGGGATCGCGCTGGCCTTCGTGGCGGCGGCGCGCGGTTATTCCATAACTCTGATTATGCCGGAAACCATGTCGATCGAGCGGCGCAAAGTGCTCCAGGCCCTCGGTGCGAATCTGGTGCTTACCGAGGGAGCCAAGGGGATGGCCGGTTCCATCACCAAAGCCGAGCAGATCGTGGCTTCCGATCCCGAACGGTATCTTTTGCTCAACCAATTCAAGAACCCGGCCAACCCGGAGATCCACTTTCGGACCACCGGCCCGGAGATCTGGGAGGATACCGGCGGAGCCATCGACGTACTGGTCTCGGGAATCGGCACGGGCGGCACGATCACCGGCGTATCCCGCTACATCAAAAAGGAAAAGGGTAAGAGAATCCTTTCAGTCGGTATTGAGCCTGCCAGCAGTCCCGTCATCGCGCAACACCTAGCCGGCCAGCCGATGCGACCTGCACCGCACAAGATTCAAGGCTTGGGCGCCGGGTTTATTCCGGAGACGTTGGATCTGAGGATGGTCGACCGCATGGAGCAGGTTACGAACGAAGAATCGATTGAAATGGCGCGTCGCCTGTCACGAGAGGAGGGGATTCTGGCTGGGATTTCGTGTGGCGCCGCCGCCGCCGTCGCCGTGCGCCTAGGGAAAACTCCTGAATTCGCAGGCAAAACGATTGTGACAATCCTACCGGATGCCGCGGAGCGTTACCTGAGCACGGTGCTTTTTGAAGGACTTTTTGAAGACTAAAAGAAAAAGCGGGCGCGGTTTGGGTGATAGGGGTGAGTGCGCCCGCTGTCGTAACGGGGATTTGTCTTGTAAGACGAAAGCCTACATACCAAAGTTACGGTCCCCCACACGCTCTTTTATTGACTCTTTCGGGCTACAATCTCTCCAAAAGAAAATGGAACTTCGTCTACCAAGGTCTCCCATTGTCCCGATCCTGCTCGTTGCGCTGGTTTCAGCCGCCCAGGCACCGCTGGCCCCGGAACAGCCCGCCCCGACGGTGTTGGAGAACACGGGAAAGCCGATGATGGTCGACTTCCACTGTACGAGGCAGGACATCGAATGGGCGGGAATGAGTTGTACGGCGGATGAGCCGTGTCCGATTTATCTGGAGTTGACGGATGTCGAGTCCATCGGGACTCAGTTGTTTGCTGCGGGCAACATCCACTCTCCGACCGTGACCCTGTATTCGGAGCTGCTCGCGAGCGACGACGGCGGCAAAACGTGGCGCGAACCGTACGAACGCGTCCGCGGCGCGGGCCTCGACCATCTCCAGTTCGCCGATTTTGTCAATGGCTGGGCGAGCGGCGAGCAGCTGTCGCCGTTGCCCCAGGACCCATTCCTGCTGATCACCACCGACGGCGGAA
>JAGWQP010000405.1 GCA_028876805.1 Acidobacteriota bacterium
CGTGGTGAGGGAGATGCAAAGGTAGACCTGAGCCCAGGACGTGGAGGATGGTTTCACGCGATTCACTTCTTATGGTATTACGGGACGTGCTTCAGACCCACTCCGGCGTAGATCCGGATATACCCGACGATCGGGATCGCCAGAAACACCTCCACTTCCGCCTCGTACCAACCGCCGAGGCGGTACGACACGGCGCAAGCAAATCGGAGGAGGGTTTCCACATCCCAGATCACAAACAACATGGCGATCGTATAAACCCCAGTCGTGTTAGCGCCACGCGCGAATCCGAAACCGCCTTGATGCCACGCCTTGATGCCACACTCACAGGCATCGGGTTTGGCGCTGGAAGGGAGCCGCAAGGGGAAAGCTCCGCCACACCAGGATCGCCACTACCGGAAAGCGGACGCCCGGAAAAACGGGTGGCAGGATACCCGGCGCGGCACAACTGCCCGATAACACTCTGCGGAACCGGCCGGAAACTCGCGAAAATGAATGAGGGTGGTGATGCAGGATCCCCGTCTCATCTACTCTCAACTGCTCGACAAGCGGCGCTTGGATCTGGCGGCACGCGATCAGCAGCATCGCGTCTTTGGCTACCTGCAGCTAGCCGCCGTTGTGAGTGCGCTGGCCGCCGTGGGACTGGCCTTGTTTCACAAAGTCTCGATCTTCTGGGTGTTCGCTCCAGCCGCCGCTTTCGCGACGCTGTTCATCATTCATGAGCGACTGCTGCGGGTTTCAGAGCGGCGGCGGCGCTCGATTCGTTATTTCGAACGTGCGCTGGACCGTTTGGAGGGAAAGTGGGCGGGCCAGGGCGAAGCCGGCGACCGGTTCTTGGATCCGGCTCACCCGTATGCTCGGGACCTCGATCTATTTGGCAAAGGATCACTGTTCGAACTGCTCTGCACGGCGCGCACGCAAGTCGGCGTCGAAACGTTGGCCGAATGGCTTCTGCATCCAGCCGACCCGGATACGGTCAGGTCGCGGCAGCTGGCGGTAGACGACTTGCGGTCGCACGTGGACTGGCGCGAGGAGCTGGCGGTGGTGGCCGACGAAGCCCGTTCTGGCGTCCATGCGACGGCCTTGGCCGCGTGGGGTGAAGCGGCACCCTTACTCGCGAGCCGCCGGCTACGGATTTTGACTACGGCACTGGCCCTGTTGGGCGTTCCGGGACTAGTGGCGTTCCTCGCGTATTTCCTATATATGGTGGGGATCGTGCACTTCGCCGAGCGCATGGCCGTCCTGTCGCGGGATTTCTTTCTCCTGGTACTGTTCATTAACGGAACCTTCCTTTTCAAGCAGCGTCGGCGTGTGGATCTAGCAGTGGCGGCCGCCGAAGAGGCCGCGCACGAATTGAAACTGCTTTCTGAAGTTCTGTTGCGTATCGAGCGGCAGAGTTTTCGGGCCCCTCTGTTGATCGCCCTGCGCGCATCGTTGGATATCGAGGGAGAGCCCATCTCGAAACGCCTGAAGCGGTTGAGCCGGCTGGTCGACCACCTGGACGACCGCGAACACCTGCTGATTCGGCTGATCGAACCCTTCCTGCTCTGGACGCTGCGCTGGGCGACTCTGGTCGAAGAGTGGCGACGCCAGTCGGGGCCGGCGGTGCGCCGGTGGCTCGCCTCCACCGGAGAAATCGAGGCGCTGTGCTCGCTGGCCAGCCACGCCTTCGAGCATCCTGCCGATCCTTTCCCCGAATTTCGATCCGAATCGCCGTGGCTCGAAGCAGAAGCCATCGCCCACCCCTTGCTGGACGAGAATCGAGTCGTCCGCAACGACGTACGCATCGGCCGCGCGCTACGCTTGCTGGTGGTGAGCGGTTCCAACATGTCGGGCAAGAGTACGCTGCTGCGGACCTTGGGCGTGAACACGGTGCTCGCTCAGGCCGGGGCACCGGTGCGCGCCAAACGGCTGATGCTCTCGCCGCTCGCCGTGGGCGCGTCCATCCGTATCATTGACTCTTTGCAGGGCGGGATCTCGCGCTTCTATGCGGAAATTTTGCGGATTCGGCAGATTCTCGATCTGACGGGAGGACCGCTGCCGGTGCTGTTCCTGGTGGACGAGTTTCTTCACGGCACCAACTCGCACGATCGCCGGATCGGCGCCGAGGCTCTGGCCCGCGGATTGGTGGACCGCGGCGCCGTAGGGTTGATCACGACTCACGATCTGGCGTTGGCCGATATTGTGGACGTTCTGGGACCGCAGGCGGCGAACGTGCATTTCGAAGATCACCTCGATGACGGGCACATGACCTTCGATTACCGGATGCGGCCCGGTATCGTGCGCAAGAGCAACGCCATCGAGCTGATGCGATCCGTGGGGCTGGAGATTTGACGTCAGCGGAAATTCACGAGTTGGCGCGGCAGTGCGGCTTTGAGCTCGCCGGAGTGGCGCGCGCGGAACCCTTGGCCGACTCCGAGTGGTATCACCAGTGGGTGGCGGCCGGGTACGCGGGCGACATGCGGTACCTGGCCGATCGCCGCGCTGCTGTGCGCGACGACCCGCGGCGCTTACTACCCGCGGCGCGTTCGATCATCTGCGTCGGCAAGCTGTATAACACGCCGTGGCCGTATTCGGCTCGCTTCGACGACCGCGAGCGCGCCTGGATCTCTCGTTACGCTTGGGGCGAGGACTATCATCTGGTGTTGCGCCGCGGCTTGGCGCGCCTGGAAGGCCTGCTGAGGGAATGCTGCGGCACCTGGTTTCAATCGAAAATCTGTGTCGACACGGCGCCGCTGCTCGAGCGCTCTTATGCTCGGCAGGCCGGTCTGGGCTGGATCGGCAAAAATACCTGCCTCATCAACCAGCCGAGGGGGTCGTGGTTCTTCCTGGGAGAGCTGCTGGTCTCGATCGATATTGAACCGGATGCTCCGCCACCGGACCGGTGCGGGACCTGCACTCGCTGCGTCGACGCGTGTCCGACCGCGGCCTTGGTGCCGACCGTGAGTGGCTACGCGGTAGACTCCCGGCGGTGCATCTCTTACTTCACGATCGAACTGCGCGGGCCGGTTCCCGAAGAGCACCGTGCCGGCACCGGGTCCCACGTATTCGGATGCGATATCTGTCAGGACGTGTGCCCGTGGAACCGGCGGGCACCGGCGACGGCCGATCCCGCATTTCAGCCCCGCCATTTCGCGCCGCCGCTGGAGAAGCTGGCGGCGATCAGTGAGGGTGAGTTTCGAGCGTTGTTTCAGGGGACACCGGTGACGCGTCCGCGCTACACCGGCTTCCTAAGAAACGTCGCGATCGCCATGGGCAATCGCAACTCGGAACGGTACCGCGCCCCGCTCGAGCGGCTGGCAGCCAGCGGCGATGCCGACGTGGCGGCGCATGCCCGCTGGGCGCTGCGGCAACTCGGCCGAGGTAGCTAGGATGGTCAGGTGAGGCATCCGATTGTGGCCGCGGTGGCGTGGGTGGCAATGGCTCGCCCCCTTGCCGCCCAGGAGCCCCTGGTCAACGAGGGATTCGACCACTTCTATAACCTGGAATATGAAGAGGCGCTCGCCGACTTCGGGCAGGCCGTTGTGCAAAATCCGGATGCCCCGGAGCTGCACAACTACCTGGCAGAGACGCTCGTGTTCCGCGAAATGTTTCGCGACGGCGCGCTGGAGAGCGAACTGGTGTCGGGCGAGAATTCCTTTCTGCGGCGGCCGAACTTGAATCCGACAGCGGAGACCGAGCAGCGCCTTCTGCGCGAGCTTACGCGGGCGATGGTTCTTTCCAACGCCCGGCTCCGACAAAATCCCCGGGATACGAGCGCCCTGTACGCGCTCGGCATATCCTATGGGATCCGAGCGAACTACTATTGGGTGGTCAAGAAGGCCTGGCACGATTCGCTGAGCGATGCCGCCTCAGCGCGGCGCCTCCACAACCGGATCACCGAGTTAGACCCCGGCAATGTGGATGCCCGCCTGGTCCAGGGCCTCCACGATTACATTGTCGGTAGCCTGCCATTGGTCTACCGGATGCTCGGGATATTGGCCGGTGTTCGCGGCGACAAAGAAAAAGGCATCCGGACTATTCAGTACGTCGCCAGGAATGGCCGGCTCAACAACACGGATGCGGAAATCTTTCTGGGCGCGCTCTATCGCCGGGAAAACCGGCCGCACGACGCCATACCGCTAATCGAGGACCTCATTCGCCGTTTTCCCAGAAATTTCCTGCTGCGTCTGGAGCTCTCGCAGATGTACAGCCTGGCGGGAGACGGCACGCGCGCGCTGGCAGGAATCGAGGAACTGATTCGGCTCAAGGCCAGCCATGCCCCCGGTTATGACAGCCTGCCCTGGGAAAAAATCAACTTCGCACAAGGCACGATTCAATTTTGGTACCGGGACCTCGACCATGCCCTGGAGAACTTTCAGAAGGTGGCCGCGTCCTCGCAACAGATCGGTCTGAATACCGGAGCCCTC